>DATAFT010000628.1:0-10587 GCA_036257295.1 Thermoanaerobaculia bacterium | reverse complement strand
CCCCAGATGCGCGGCGTCTCCCTGCTTGTAGTAGCGTTAGATCCCTGCAGATCCAGACACGAATCTTCGACGTTTCCGCCTCTCCCCGAGTCGCCATCGACCTGCCAGCCGCGGACGACTTCGCCTCAGCTCATGCTAGATGCACACTCGGCTGTATCGTGTCGCGCAGCCGACAACTGAGCGTCGCGGATCGCCTCGCTCAACGCCCTCCCCGGCATCGCCGTGCACCGATACCAGGGCGGCTTCCTGCACTCGAAGCACTTCCTGGCCGACGATCTGCTGTCGAGCGTCGGCACCGCGAACGTCGACAATCGGATCCCTGCGGCTCAACTTCGAGGTTACCGCCATCGTCGGCGACCCCACGGTCAACTCGCAGAAGGTTCGAGCGCGATCTGGCGCGGTCGCACCGGGTCACGACCGAGGATCTCGCCCAGTGGTCGTTCGCGCGGCGGCTGTTCTGCCGCGTCGCGCTCCTGTTCGCGCCGGTGCTGTGAGCCGAGCGGTCGAGGCTCGTTGGCCCCGTGCTCACACCTTACCGGCCAGGTAGGCCTCGATCGACGGCGCATCGGACCGCGTGCACCCGCGCCCACCGCGCCGGCGATCAGCGTCGCGCCACGGAAGCCGAACGCGTGGCGCAGCGCGAGCAGCGTGTCGGTGAGCCGATCGACGACACCGTTGCCGTCGACGTCGAAGTCGGCGAGCAGCCTTCTTGGGTTGGAACTCACCTTTCAAGGATTTGACGACGATCTCTTCCTTGGCATCGTGCGCCGGGGCCCGGCTAGGTCGCGCCCTCGAGCTTCACTTCAGCCGTGTTGTCTTCCGGATCGCGGTCGATCAGCTTGTGGAACGGATCGACGCCGGCGCGCATCGGCTCGCCATCGACCACCAGCTCGAGAGTCTGCGTGCCACCGGTCACCCGGCGCTTCTCGCTGGTGAGGAGCTTGCCCGTCTTCGGGCCGCCCGGCTCCTTCTCTCCGAACACCGCGACGTCCACCCAATCGTCCATCGGGATCTCGCTCTCGGTGCCGTGTCCATCGGCGCGCAGCTTGCGGGCGGCCAGCTCGAGTCGCACCTGCCAGCGTCCGTTACCGATCGGCTCGGCGCTCGCCACCCGGACGCGGTTGTCCCACAGCGTGATGGTCTCGAACAGATCCTCGAGCAGACCCTGGCGGTCGGGCGGCACCGCTTGGCGCAGCTCGGCCAGCAGCTCGCGCGTATAGGTGTAGGGCGGCTCCTGGTAGGCGACGCGTGAGACATAGCGGCGCAGGGCCGCGTTCAACGTCTCTTCTCCGATCGCGTCGCGCAGCGCATACATGGCCAAGCTGCCCTTGGAGTAATGGATGTAGCCCTGGTTCTCGACGCGCAGGAGCGGCAGCTCCTCGATCTGCTCGCCGCCCCGGCTGCGCAGATAGCGGTCGAGCTCGTAGCGCAGGAAGCGGCGCATCTGCTCGCGCCCGTACTCCTTCTCCATCACCATCAACGCCGAGTACTGCGACATGGTCTCGGACAGCACCGTCGCGCCCTGGACCCAGCCGCCGATCACCTGGTGCGCCCACCACTGGTGCGCCACCTCGTGCGCGGTGACGTAGAAGACGTAGTCGATCGCGTCGGGGTCGCTGTGGTCGAGCCGCGCGATGAAGCCGATCGACTCCGAGAACGGGATGGTGTTCGGCAGCGCCTGTGCGAAGCGCGCATACCGCGGGAACTCGACGATACGCACCTGGCGGTGCTGGTAGGGGCCGAACGCGTCGCTGAAGTAGTCGAGCGACTTCTTCACCGCGTCGATCATGCGCGCGACGTTGTAGGCATGCCCGGCGTCGTGATACACCTCGATCGCGACCTGCGACGTAGCATCGCCGGCACCGCCCCCACCCCCCGGCGATGCCCCATCGTCGTTCCAGCGGTCCCGGGCCACCTGCCAGTCGCCCGACAGATAGGCCACGAAGCCGAGGATCGGCCGGTCCATCTTGTAGTGGAAGTAGCGCCGCCCGCCTTCGGTCCACTCGCGCTCGAGGTAGCCGGGCGCGAGCGCGATCTGATCGGCGCTGGTCGAGACCGTGGTCTCGAAGTCCATCCAGTCGGCCTGTCCGGTCAGGTAGTTGCGACCCCGGGCTTCGACGTCGTCGAGGTCGGGTAGGCGCTCGACCGGCGCCAGGCCGTGCTCGCGGCGGCGGTTCGGCTCCTCGAGCTCGCCGCTCCGCGAGTAGCCGATGGTCGGAAAGTAGTCGTAGTTGTTGAAGAAGGTGCCGTTGCGCACCACGCGGGTGTCCTCGGCGCCGTTGCGGACCCCGGGGTTGCGCACCGCGACCTCGAAGCGCATCTCGCGCTCTTCGGCGGGAGCGAGCGGCTCGGCCAGCCGGTAGACGTAGTACCCGAGCTCGCGATCCTCGAGCGTGGCCGTCGCGGTCGGGATCTCGATCGAGCGGATCTCGACCTTGGGATCGATGCGCACGTGCACGTCGGTGATCGGCGCGGCGTGCACGTTGCGCAAGCGGTAACGCCCGCGGATGTCGACCGCGCGTCGCTCGGGATAGATGTCGACGTCGGCCGACATCGCGCGGATGCGCGGCTGCGGCAGCCGCTCGTACTGCTTGTATTTCTTCTCGTAGCGGGCGAACCGATCGCGGGCGAGGTCGTCCGGCACGTACTCGTTGAGGACGTTGGTGTTGTAGAAGATCCAGCTCCCCACCGCGACGAAGCCGAACGCCGCCGAAGCGGTGGCGATCCGCACCGGGCCGCGGAAGCGTCGCCGCGCCAGGCGTAGCCGCGTGCGCCAGCCCTCCGCGCGCCCGCGGATCCAGAGCAGGTGCGCGGCAACCACCAGGAGCGCCGCCGCGAACGCCCAGTAGACGTCGAACGACACCAGGCGCGCCACGAAGGGCCCGAACCCGTTCATGTCCGAGTACGGCGCGTCGGGCGCGGCACCGTAGCGGTACAGATAGTGGTCGAAGTCGAGCGCTCCCAGCGCGCGCGTGCCGACGAAGTACAGGATGGTCAGCAGAAAGCCGAGGTAGCGGTTGTTGGTCGCCACCTGGAGGAAGAACGCGAGCATGGCGGTGAGGACGAACAGGACGCCCGCCACCAGCAGCATGCCGCGCAGATAGAGCCCGAGCTCGAAGTGGTGGTAGCCGCGCCAGATCTGGATGCCGATGCCGGCCAGGATCGACACCAGGAGCATGGAGACCACGATCGCCACGAATGCGGCCAGCTTGGACGCCCACTGCACCCAGTCGGGGACCGGCATGGCGTCGATGACGTCGGCCGCGTCGAGCGCCCGTTCGCGAAAGACGATCTCGCCGGCGTAGAACACCACGATCGCCAGCAGGAACAGCGAGGAGCTCTCGAGAATCGCGACCATCAGATGCGTGACCGGATAGACCGGCGTGCCGAACATCACGTCGATCGCTTCGGAATTTCCGATCACGTTCATGATTCCGAACGCCACCATCACCGGGAACGCCAGGCTGCGCACGACCAGCAGGATCTCCATGCGCGTCTGCCGCAGGAGCTGGCGCGCGATCGTGGCGCGCGTGAACCCGGGCCGAACCGCCGGCAGCGGCGCGCTCGGGCGAACCAGAGGCTCCGCCGCCTCCACCGAGCCCAAGGCCGCGGCGCGGCGGCGATCGCGCCGGCGGACGCGCCGAGAGATGGTGAACGAGAATCGCCAGCAGGTGAACGCGAGCAGGCCGAGCGCAAGCCCGAGCCACAGCGCGCGGCTGGCGAGGAACGGCCCGTCGAGGGAGAGCAGGCGCGTGTTCTTGTCGATCACGGTCCAGTAGCGGGTGACGATCTCGAACGCGCCGATCCCCAGCGGATCGAGCAGCGTCGCCAGGCGGGCGTTCGAGACGTCGGCCGCCAGCGCCCCGGCCACTCCGTACGCGACCATGATCCCCACCACGCCGCCGTAGGTGAGGATCAGGCTGCGCGACAGGGTCGCGACCGTGAACAACACGCACGAGACCAGGATCACGTTCGGCGCGTACAGGGCGAGCAGGGAAAAGGCGTAAACCCCTGGCGCCATCGGCCCGATCCGCTCCGGATCGAGCCAGGGCATCAGGCTCCCCAGCGCCATACCGAGCGACACCGGCACGCCGGTCAGGATCGCCGCGACCACGGCCCCGCTGAATCGGCCGAGGAGGTAGTCGAGCTTGCGGATCGGCAGCGTGTAGAAGATCTCCTCGGTGTGGTGCTGCGCGTCGCGCACCACGCTCGAGGCAACGAACGCGGCGACGAAGAACATGCCTAGCATGCTCATCATCAGGTGCATCTGCATCACGACCCAGGCCGCGTTGCGGTGGACCTGTCCCGACGAGCCGCCGATCACCACCGCGTCGGTGGTGGTGGCGAGGAACGTGAGCAGGAAAAACACCGCGCATCCGATCCAGAAGATCGGTTGGCGGAGCTGATAGCGCAGCTCGAAGCGGAAGATCTCGACGAACATCGTGGGTCGGACCGCGGTCGCTCCGCAGCCCGCTCAGGCCGCTCGCCGGTCGCCGGCGTGCTTGAGCGTCGAAAAGTAGACGTCGACCAGACCGGCGTCGACCGGCTCCCACTCCGGCCCCGGGCGATCCTCGGCGTGGACGTGAACGATGGTGCGCCCCGCCAGGAGGTGCGTCGAGATCACGTCGATCTCGCGTTCGAGCGCTGTCAGGTCCGCGCGGGCGACGGCGCGGCTCCACACCTTGCCGCGCAGGGAGTCGAGCGCGACCGCCGGCTCACCCTGCAGCAACACGCGCCCGTGCGAGATGACCGCCATGTGGCGGCACAGATCGGAGACGTCCTCGACGATGTGCGTCGAGAGGATGACCACGACGTTCTCGCCGATCTCGGAGAGGAGGTTGAGGAAGCGCAGCCGCTCACCGGGGTCGAGCCCCGCGGTCGGTTCGTCGACGATGATGAGGCGCGGGTCGCCGATCAACGCCTGCGCGATCCCGAAGCGTTGCTTCATGCCCCCAGAGAAAGTCCCGAGTCGCCGCTTGCGGACGTCCCAGAGGTTGGTCTTGTAGAGCAAGCCCGCGACCACCTCGTCGAGACGGCTCGGCTCGATTCCCTTGAGCGCCGCGAAGTGCCGCAGCAGGGTCTCGGCGCTGATGCGCGGGTAGACCCCGAACTCCTGGGGCAGATAACCGAGAAGGCGACGCACACGGTCCTTGTCCCGCACCACGTCGATGCCGTCGAGTGTGATCGAGCCGGTGTCGGGCTCCTGCAGCGTCGCGATCGTGCGCATGAGCGTGCTCTTGCCGGCGCCGTTGGGTCCGAGCAGGCCGAACATGCCGGTCGGGACGGTGAGGCTCACGCCGTCGAGCGCGCGCACGCCATTGGGGTAGGTCTTCGACAGGTCGGTGATGCGCAGTTCCATCGTGCGAGCCCTCTCGATCAGTAAGACGAGTGCGGAGCGGTCAGGGTTTCCGGCTCTACGCGGCGGCTTTGAGCAGTCTGGCGTAGCGATCGAGCTCGGGCAGCACCTCGTTCGCGCCGGCATAGGGCAGGCGGAAGATCGCCCGATCCACGCCGAGGCGGCGGTACTCCTCCACCGACTCGGGCGGCACGCCGAAGACGGTCACCGTGATCGACTCCGGATCGCGCCCGGCGCGCTTGGCCCGCTGGCGGATGTCCTCCATGCCCTTGGCGATGAACTCGGGCTTGGTGTAGTTGGGCAGCCAGCCGTCGCACCAGTCGACCACGCGCTGGCGCGCCCACTTCGACGCGGCGCCGAGCAGGATCGGCGGGTGCGGCTTCTGCACCGGCTTGGGATAGATCCAGGTGCGCGGGATGTCGACCAGCTCGCCGTGATATTCCACCTCGTCGTCGGTCCACGCCTTCTTCATCGCCGCGATGCGCTCCTCCGTCAGCTTCCACCGCGACGCGAAGTCGGTGCCCAGCGCTTCCATCTCTTCGCGCAGCCAGCCGGCGCCGATGCCGAACAGGAAGCGGCCGCCGGACAGACGATCGAGGGTGGCCACTTCCTTCGCCAGCACGATCGGGTCGCGCTGCGTGACGAGACAGATGCCGGTGCCGAGCTTGATCGACGAGGTGGCGCCGGCGGCGACGCCGAGGGCCACGAACGGGTCGTAGATGCGGGTGTACTCGCGCGGCAGCGTGCCGTCGGCGGCGAGCGGATACGGCGTCTCGCGGCTGGTCGGCACGTGCGCGTGCTCGGGGAACCAGATCGACTCGAATCCGCGGTCCTCGGCGGCGCGGGCCAGCTCGGCGGGGTTCATGGCCTCGTCGGTGGCGAAGATGAACACTCCCAGCTTCATCGTCCCTCCCTGCGGTGAAATGAACGCCACAGTTTGGCACGAATCGCAGCGGCGATCGCTCCCGCTCTACTTCAGTCCCTCCCAAAGGCGTCGCCGGCGATCGTCTCGGTGTGCAGGCTGCAGGTCCACTTGCCGTTGCGACGGACCCACACGCTCGAATCGAAGGCCTCGAGCGTGATCGGCTCACCGTCGACGACCATCTCCTCGAGGACCTTGTAGGCGACCACCGCCACGTCGTCGGTGATCGGGCGAACGTGAAAGTCCTCGAGCTCGAAGCTTCGGAGCTCGTACGGCGCCTGCTCGATCATTCCGCTCAGAGTTTGCCGGTCGATCTCACCCACCCCCTGGGGGCCGATCACGACGCTGGGCTCGTCGCTGAGCGAGGTCGCTTTCGATGCATCCCGGCTCTTCAGCGCGGACCAGAACTCTCGCTCCAGCGACATCAGCTCCTTCTTGAGCGCATCCTTGGATTGCATGTGGCCAATCTCCTATATGGTTTCGGTGTAACTCGGCAGTCGAACTGCCTTGAAGCAATGAGCGTGCCTCGCCATGAGCAAGACGAAGTCCGAGTCTGACTTTCCGAAGGGAGTAGCGAAGCCCGCGATTCGCGCTCTGTCCTCGATCGGGGTCGCTCGCCTCGATCAGGCCACGCGATTCTCCGAGGCCGAGCTGCTGGCACTCCACGGCATGGGCCCGAAGGCAATCCGGCTCATCAAGGAAGCACTGCGAGCGAGGGGCAAGTCTCTGAAGCAGGGTAAGTAGCCCTTAAGCCGGAGGACCTCCGCAAGACGGCCGAGTGACGCACGCTCGATCATCCATCCATGCGCGTGACCCACGGTCTGTTTGCGGCTCTCTTCTTTCTCGGCGCGGTGGTGCAATACAACGATCCCGATCCGCTGCGCTGGGTGGCGATCTACCTGGGGGCCGCGGCATCCTGCGCCCTTGCCGCTCTCGGCCGGGTTCGTTGGCCGCTGCCAGCCATCGTCGGCGCGATCGCGCTGGTGTGGGCGGCCGTGCTGGCGCCCGAGGTCTTTGGCACGGTCCGCCCCGGCGAGCTGGTCGGAGCCTGGGAAATGAAGGACGCGCGAGTCGAAGTGGGTCGCGAGATGTACGGGCTCCTCATCATCGCCGCCTGGATGGGCGTGGTCGTCGTGACGGAGCTGCGCCGCCGCGCGCGCCGCTGAACGCAGCGCACCCCGGGCGACGAATGACCGACCCCCTACTCGCCGCGTTGCCCGCGCGCCGCGGTCACTTCCGTCTGGAGTCCGGACTCCACACCGACTGCTGGCTCACGCTCGACGCGATGCTCGTCGATCCGCAGCGAGTGGCGCCGCTGATCGCTGCTCTCGGCGACCGCCTGGTTCGTCATGCTCCGACCGCCGTCTGCGGGCCCCTCCTCGGCGGCGCGTTCCTGGCGCAGGCGATCGCGCTGCGTCTCGGCCTCCGTTTCTTCTATGCCGAGCCGAGGCCGGACGCGGCCGAAGGCGAGCTGTTTCGCGCGCGCTACGGCTTGACTCCCGCACAGGCGTGGCTGGCTCGCGGCGAGCGCGTCGCGGTGGTCGACGACGCCATCAGCGCGGGATCGTCGGTGCGCGCCACCGTCGCTGCGCTCGCCGATGCCGGCGCGACCGTACCCGTGGTCGCAACGTTCCTTCTCCTCGGCGACCTCGCGGCCCCGCACTTCGCCGCTCTCACCATTCCCATCGAAGCGCTGGAGCGGCGCGGCCTCGGGTTGTGGAAGCCGACCGAGTGTCCACTGTGCAGCCGGGGAACGCCGCTCGAACAGACTCCGCTTTGATCGGTGAGCCGTGGAGCCACCCGACGCCTGAACCCGTCGAGTCGTCCGTCGGGCGTGGTAGCGTTTCCTGCTCCGACTCGAAACGCTCAGGATTGAACGACAGGATCCGCCAGGCGACTTCGGACGCAGACATCTCGGCCGCGCGCGAGCTCTTCGTCGAGTATCAGGCGTGGCTGGGCGTCGATCTCTGCTTTCAGGGCTTCGCCACCGAGTTGGCCACGCTGCCCGGTGACTATGCGCCACCGCGCGGCCGCCTGCTGCTCGCACGCACGGGCGACGACGAGATCGCCGGCTGCATCGCCCTCCGTCCGCTCGACGACGAACGTTGTGAGGTGAAGCGGCTGTTCGTCCGGCTCGATCATCACGGAGGCGGCATCGGACGACTCTTGATCGAGAGGCTGGTCGACGAGGCGAGAGCGATCGGCTATCGCACCATGGTGCTCGACACCCTGCCCCAGATGCAAGCCGCGCAGCACCTCTACCAAGCATTCGGCTTCCGCGACATCCCGGCCTACTACCACAATCCCACCCCGGGAGTGCGCTATCTCGCCCTCGATCTCAGGTAGACCGACGACATGCTGTACATGGTGATCGAACAGTTCAACGACGGCGCGGCGCCGGAGATCTACCGCCGCGCGCGAGATCGCGGCCGTCAGCTACCTTCCGGGCTCGAGTACGTCGACAGTTGGGTGGACCTCGAGTACCGGCGCTGCTTCCAACTCATGAGCACCGAGGATCCGGCGCTGTTCGAGGTCTGGATCCGAGCCTGGAGCGACCTCGCCCGTTTCGAGGTGATACCCGTGCGCACCTCACCCGACGCGGCGCGCCTCATTGCCGATCGACTGTGATGGAGTGACGATGTCGTCGAGTGATCGAGCACCACGACCGCGCCGCCGGCGCGATGACGAGCAACCGCGCGCGGTCGCCGAGTGGGGCTGGCGCTTCCATCACGTCGGTGTCCCCACCGACGTGCCGCGACCCGGCGAGTACTACATCGAGCAGTTCAAGATGCACGTCTCGGGATTCTGGACCAGCCCGTACGGCCTCGAGTGGATGCGATTCGAGCCAGGCAGCCCGATCGCCGAGATCATCCAGAGGGTGCCGCATCTCGCGTTCGAGGTCGACGATCTCGACGCCGCCCTCGAGGGCAAGGAGATCCTGACACCGCCCAACTCGCCTTCAGAAGGCTTGCGCGTCGCGATGATCCTCCACAACGGCGCACCGGTCGAGCTGATGCAGTTCTCGAAACGGCCATGACCGAGAACGCATCGCGGGAAGCTCGGTCGGAGGTGACGCTGGTCGCTCTGCTCTATCTCCATGCCGGCCGCAACGAGGAGTACGAGCGCTTCGAGTCCGCGGCGAGCCGCATCATGGGCCGTTACGGCGGGCGAATCGAGCATCGCATCAGGCTGTCCGGAGACGCTGACGCGCCGTCCAGCGCCGGTCCAGTCCAGCCCGACGAGGTGCACGTCGTGAGCTTCCCCGATGCCGCGTCGTTCGCGCGCTACCGTGCCGATCCCGAGATCAGAGCACTCGCCGACCTGCGCGCCGCCGCGATCCGCGACACCGTGGTCTGGCAGGGAGCTAGATCTTCCTGACGCGATCGCCGGCGCGGATCGCCCCTGGCTCGACCACCTTGGCGCAGATGCCGCGCAGGTTGAGCTCGCGGCCAACCGGCGAGTTCACGAACTTCATCGCTTCGAGCCCGAAGCGCTGGACGAACTTGGCGCAGCCGGTGTGCGGGATGGGAGTGACCTCGATGGTGGCGGAACCGATCCGCAGCCGGGTGCCCGGCGGCAGGTTCTGCCCGCTCAAGTCGAGGTCGACGAAGAGCTGATCGCCGGCGAGCTGCCAGCGGTCGCGATCCTGCGCCACCAGCGCCGTCGAGCGCGCGTTCATGATGTTGAGCTGCATCTCGGGATGGCTCGAGCCGTCGGGCGTCCCACGACTCCCGCGGGCCTTCCAGTTGTCTCCGACCAGGCCCTGCTCGAGGTCGAGCTCGGCCTGCTCGAGGATCTCGCGCTCGTTGGTGTTCGGGCGCCGCACGATGAGCTCGAGGGCGCCGTCGTCTTTGGGCGCGCGCCGGATCTGGTCGAGGCCGGCTTCGAGCTCCTCGCGCGTGAGATGACGGGCAGCGGTGGTCGCGGTGCTGGCGTTCATGGGACGTCTCCTGCGGCCGATTGAGCGCGAACTGTACCTCAACCCGGCTCGGACAGCAGGTACCAAGCCGGCTTTGCCAGTGGTACCGGAGTTTGGTGACAGGTTACTGATTCGATCGATCAATGATCGAGTTGACAACCTGTCACCAAACTCTCGAGATCGCGGCCCGCAGCATGGCAAACGGGTCGGGTACGTCAGCCGCGAAGACGCGCGCCTTCCAGCCTGGGTCGAACCGGTCGAGCAGCAGGAAGAGCAGGAGGCCCTCCTGCTGCGACCAGAACCGCCCCGAGAACGCCATCGGATCGCCGCCGCGAGCAACCACGGTGTACGCCACCCACGACGCGACACCCTCCATGTCGAGAAAGACTG
>DATAFT010000527.1:0-4091 GCA_036257295.1 Thermoanaerobaculia bacterium | reverse complement strand
GTTGACCGCGATCCGTACCGCGCTGAGCGCCACTCCCTGCTTGGCGTACTCACGCATGTAGAGGGCCGCGATCACTCCCAGCGGGGCCACTGCCAGAGACATCACCAGGATCATCACGACGGTACCGAAGATCGCCGGGAGCACGCCGCCCTCGGTGTTCGCCTCGCGCGGCTCGTCGGACAGGAATTCCCACCACCGTCCGAGATAGGTGCGGGACTGCTCCCACCGGCTCATGGCGTTGGGGCGGTAGGCGCGGACGATCTCGGAGAGATCGAGCTCCTTGGTCTCGCCGTTGATCTCGGCGAGGAGCACGGTATAGCGCGCGTCGTCGGTGCGCATCCTGGCGATCTCTTCGGTGATCCGCTGGTAGCGCGCTTCGAGCTCGCGCTGCTGGTCCGCCGACGCCTTCTCCGCCGTCAGGTAGTCCTCGGACTCCTTGCCGTGCTCGAGCTCGATCCCTCGCAAGCGGAGGCGCAGCCCTTCGATCGCGTCGTTGATCTCACCCACCTCCTCGCGCTCCATCGTGGCGCTGCGAGCGAACCGGTCCCTCGCCTCGGGTTGAAGCGAGTGGAACCGCGCCTCGACGCCGGCCGGCGACGAGGCGACCGCGGCGCCGTCGATCCGGATCTCCTTCATGTAGCCGACGAAGGGTCCCCACTCGCGGCGCTCGATGAACCAGGCGTCGGCCGGGTAGGTGGCCTCTTCTGTGATCTCGTGGTCGGCCACCCACTGGAAGTCGTTGCCGTACAGGTCGAAGTTGCCGGTCCGCAGCAGACGCCGATGCTCGAGCCCCGACTGCCCGAGCAGCCGCTCCGCATCGGCGGGTCGGAGGTTCGCCAGATCTTCGGGCTCGGGGCGGTAGCTCTCGGTGCGGGTCACCTCGCCCAGCAGTCGCCGTCCTCCATCGAGCTCGACCGAGAGCAGCCGCTTGGGCCAGAACGTCATCGTGCCGTTGACGACGACGAGCGCGAGCAGCCCGACGATCATGATGATCGCCAGCGCCAGCCCCGACCCCATCACCCAGACCAGGGGGCCGCCGCCGGCGCGCAGACGAGCGTAGGCCCGGGCCTCGTGGCGCTTCATAGCTGGAACGCCCGCTTGCGGAACCGGATGCGGATGATCTCGGCCACCGTGTTGACGACGAAGGTCACGGCGAACAGCGCGAGCGCCGCCAGGAAGAGCATGCGGTAAAGCGTGCTGTCCCTCACCGCTTCGGGCATCTCGACCACGATGTTCGCCGACAGCGCGCGGAGCCCGTTGAAGATGTTGAGGTCCATCACCGGCGTGTTGCCGGCGGCCATCACCACGATCATGGTCTCGCCCACGGCGCGGCCGAGACCGATCATGATCGCCGAGAAGATGCCGGACATGGCGACCGGCAGGATCACGCGGATCGCGGTCTGCCAGGGGGTGGCTCCGCAGGCGAGCGACGCGGTCCGCAGGTGCTCGGGAACGCTCGACAGCGCGTCCTCGGAGATGGTGTAGATGATGGGCACCACCGCGAAGCCCATGACGAAACCCACCACCAGGGTGTTGCGCTGCACGTAGGTGCCGACCAGCGCGTGCCGCGGGTCGACCCCCAACGCCGCCAGCGCCGCTCCCAACAACCAAGCGAGCCCGCTGCCCACCGCGAGCACGACGAGAAAGCGCGCCAGCTCAGCGGCGGCGCCGGCCATGGGAGACGCCTGCGCCAGGCGGCGGTCGACCCAGTTCGTGAGCAGGGCGCGCTGAGCGAGCCAGACCGCGATCACCGCGATCGGCCAGGCCAGCAGGGCGAGCGCCGGCGTTGCGACGCCCGTCTGCCCGTTCAACCAGGACTTGAAGTCGCCGTCGAAGAGCAACGCCTCGGCCGGCCCGGCGATCGCCGCGGCGATCCAGATCGACGCCAGGACGGCGAGCATCAGGAGCGGCAGCTCGAAACGGCTCTGGTACTTGAGACGCACGTGCTGCGGCAGCAGCTGCCACAGGTAGCCGCAACTCAGCGCTCCCAGCGGAGCCAACGCGAGCGCCGCGAGCACGGCGACCACCCAGTTCTCGATCACCGGCGCCAGGACCAGAGCGGCGACGAAACCGAGCACGACGCTCGGCAGCGATGCCATGGTCTCGACCGCCGACTTGATCGGCGTGCGCACCCTCGCGTCGAGGAACTGCGAGGTGTAGATCGCCCCGCACAAGGCGATCGGCACCGCGAACAGGAGTGAGTACAGCGTGGCCTTGAGGGTGCCGAACACCAGCGGCACCAGGCTGAACTTCGGCTCGAAGTCGTCGTTGCCGCTCGAAGACTGCCAGGTGTACGACGGCCGGTCGTAGCCCTCGTACCAGACCTTGCCGAGAATGGTGCGCAGGGTGGTCTCGGGATGGGGATTGTGGAGGTCCCACATCCAGGCAGAGCCGGCGGTGTCGAGCGCGAAGATGCCATCGGCCTTGGGTGTGATCTGGATCGCCGCCGCCACCGTGCCGGCAGGCAACGTGAGCCGGGCCAACACCTGCTCGCTGGTCATGTGACGGAGCCAGATCTCGCCGGACTCGGTGGCCGTGAGGAGCCCCTTGTCGCGACTCGACATCGCGATGCGCGCCACCGCGCCCTGGTGAGGATCGAGCCGGTGGGCGGCGACCAACTGATAGCCATCCTCGGTGGGTGCATCGGGACGCGCGACGCGGAACCAGACGTTCACACCCCCCGACGAATCGCCCGCGGCCAGCGACTGCTCGCCCAAGATGAACCGCAGCTCGGTCAGCGCGGCGTTGGGCTCGGGCACCAGGTCGACGGTCTCCGCGACCAGGGGTTGCGCGATGCGACGCAGGTCGTAGCGGCGCAGCGTGCCGTCGCTCCACGCCACGTACACCTGGTCGCCGCGGCTGTTCTGCAGCAGGAACCTGGGCGGCGATGGCGTCGCCTCGAACGGCAAGGGGTGCTCCACCACCTCCAGACTTACCTCGCCGGTCGCCAGGTTCTCCTTGCTGCTCACCTCGCTCTGCGACAGCCGACCGTCGGCGAGCAGGGCGGTGACCAGCTCTCGCTCTCCCACCTCGCGGTGATCGAGCAGCACCACCGGGCTCGCGCCGATCGCCACCGGCGGGTCGAGCGCGGCGTTGACGCCGTTGGCGCCGACCGACAACCGGCCGATGCGCACGGTTCCGTCTTCGAAGCCGACCGCGATACGCGACGCACCCTGATCGCGGGCGAACGCGGTGGCGCGCGGCGAGGGGTCGAAGAGAATCTGGCGCGCGCGGATCGCGCCGGTCGCCGGGTCGAAGCTCAGCACGGCACCATCGCGCCCGAGCACGATGCCGGAGCTCCTGTACTCGTCCACCTCGGCGAGGACGAGGTCCTTGGCCTCGGCAGGGGTCAGCACCCGGACCTGGCGCGCCGGCGACACGGTCGCCCCACGAAAGAGCGGCAGCACGACGACGACGAGAAAGACCAGGATCGCCATCACCGCGACGATGACGAGAACTCCGCCGCCGGTGATGACGGCGGTGGTCAGGCGGTCGATCAGGCGGACGCGCCGGCTGGTCGTGCGGCGGCGCGCGGTCCTGGGTCGCGCGGGCGACGCCGTTGCTGTTGGCGCCGAGGAAGGGCTGGGCACTACTTCAGCTTAGCCAGCTCTTCGTCGACCAGCTTCCTGGTCAACGGCAGGTAGCCGTCCTTGACCACGATCTCCTGCCCTTCACGCGACAGCACGAACTTCAGGAACTGGTCGCGCACGGGGTCGAGCGGCTCGCCGGGCTTGCGATTGACGTGCAAGAGGAGGAAACGCCAGAGCGGGTAGTTGGCGTTGTAGACGTTCTCCTCGTCGGCGGGATGACAGGCGTCTCCCTCGGCCTTTGCCAGCGGCACCGCGCGCACGTCGGCGGTCTTGTAGCCGATGCCGGAGTAGCCGATTGCATAGCGATCCGACGCGACGCCCTGCACCACCGAGCTCGAGCCTGGCTGCTCCTTCACCGTGTCCTTGTAGTCGCCGTTGAACAGCGCGTGCTCCTTGAAGTACCCGTAGGTGCCGCTCGCGCTGTTGCGGCCGTACAAGCTGATCGGCTTCGCCGCCCAGTCCCCTTTGAGGCCGAGCTCGCCCCAGGTCTTGATGTCCTTG
>DATAFT010000524.1:0-9661 GCA_036257295.1 Thermoanaerobaculia bacterium | reverse complement strand
ACCGGTAGCGTCGAGAGCTGCTCCGCGAACATCGTGCTGCCGAGGTGGCCGGGCAGGAACGAGCCGCCGGTCCCGACCACGCGCGGCCGTCCCGCCTTGATCGCACCCGTGCTCTCCCGGGCGGCGCTCTCCCCTTCAGCGCGCTGAGCGGGCACCATGGTGGCAACGCTGCCGCCGCCTGACGAGCCGTCGAGCAGGCGGACCGCGGGAGCCCGCAGCTCGATCGAGAGCCGATCGAGGTAGCGGCTCTTCTCACCGATCGCTCCGTCCGAGTGCCCGCCGCGCGAGGTGAAGTCGTCGGCGCAAACGACCGCGGTGCGGCCTTCGATCTTCCCCCACCCGCCGATGTGGTTCGCCGGCGTGAAATCGGCGATGCCGCCTTCGTCGTCGTAGGAGGCGAAGCCGGCGACGCTGCCCACCTCGCGGAACGTGCCTTCGTCGAGGAGCATAGCGATGCGCTCGCGACAGCCGAGCTTGCCGCGGCTGCGCTGGCGGACGACGCCAGGATCCTTCGAGCCCGGCTCGAAGCGCGCGTGCGCGATGCGCTGCAGGGTCGATATCTCTTCGAGGGTTTCGGCCCATGGCGACTCGCGGGCTCGAGCAAGCGGCGAGGAGCCGCCTCGATCGCTCGCGAACGCCGACGCCGCGATCACCGCCACCACCTGGCCGGCCGCCACGACGTCCCCGGGGTCGATTCGCTGAACGCCCGCGACCACGCCAGCGACCGGCGCGGCCACCGCCGTCTCCATCTTCATCGCGCTGACGATCAGGATCGTGTCGCCGGCGGCAACCACGTCGCCTTCGCGAACGCTCCACTTGACCACGGTGCCCTGAACCGGGCACTGGACGGCGCGCTCGCCCCGATCGAGACGTAGGGGCGGAGCTTGTCTCCGCCCCGCTTCAGCCGGGGAGGAGACAAGCTCCTCCCCAACACTCTTCAGAAGAGCCAGCGGCCCGCCAAGGCTCACCTCCTCCAATGCGCCGTTCATCAGTTCCGGATGCTCGACCAGCAGCGTCGTGCGCGCATCGCCGGCCCGCACCCGTTCGTCGAGCAGGATGGCGCGGAGCTGCGCGAGGTTGGTCGGCAGCCCGGAGACGTGGAACTCGTCGAGCGCGCGCAGCGTCCGATCGAGCGCCGAGCCGTAGGTCGCCGACGAGTTGGACGAGCCGATCACCTTCGCCAGCAGCGGATCGAACTGGGGCGGCGGCGTATAGCCCAGGTATCCGCAGGCGTCGACGCGCACGCCGGGCCCGCTCGGCTCCTTGTACGCGGCGATCGAGCCGGCGCCCCGCGCGACGACGCGCGCCTGTACCGCATAGGCGCGCGGCGGACCGATCGCCTGCTGGTCGCCCAGGCCCATGGACTGGAGCGACGATCCCGACGCGATGCGGAACTGAGCCTCGACCAGGTCGACGCCCGTCACCTGCTCGGTGACCGTGTGCTCGACCTGGATGCGCGGATTGCACTCGATGAAAAAGTGCTCGCCGGTCTCCGGCGCGACCAGGAACTCGATGGTGCCCGCGTTCACGTACTCGGCGGCTCGCGCCAACCGGATCGCGTCGTCGAGCATCCGATCGCGGAGCTTCGGGTCGAGGCGCGGCGCCGGCGCGATCTCGATCACCTTCTGGTTGCGCTGCTGCACCGAGCAGTCGCGCTCGTGCAGGTGCACGACCTTGCCGTGCTGATCGCCGAGCACCTGCACCTCGATGTGGCGCGGCCGATCGATCACGCGCTCGAGGAAGACCGATCCGTCACCGAACGAGGCCTCTGCTTCGCCGCGGCACCGCTCGAAGGCCTCGGCCATCTCGGCGGGCGCATCGACGCGCCGCATGCCGCGCCCACCGCCCCCCGCCGAAGCCTTGAGCATCATCGGATAGCCGAGGTCCTGCGCGATGGCGCGAGCTTCCTCGGCCGATGCCACCGGTCCAGCGCTGCCGGGAACGACGGCGATGCCGATCGACTCGGCGAACGCGCGCGCCCGCACCTTGTCGCCGAACAAGCGCAGGGTCGCGGGTCGAGGGCCGACGAAGACGAGTCCCTCGGCGGCGCACAGCTCCGCGAACTCCGCGTTCTCCGCCAGGAAGCCGTAACCGGGGTGAACGCAGTCGCAGCCGTGGAGCGCCGCGGCCCGCACCAGCGCCTCGCCGTCGAGGTAAGCGGCGACCGGCACCTTGCCGCCGAGCTCGACCGCGAGCGTGGTGAACCGAGTGTGAAGCGCTAGCGAGTCGATCGTCGCGAACACGCCGACCGACTCCATCCCGAGCCCGGTGGCGGCCTTGGCGATGCGGATCGCGATTTCGCCGCGGTTGGCGATCAGTACGCGTCGCAGCAGCGGCGCTTCGGCGTGGGCTCGTGTCATGGCCTACAGAACGACACCTCAGTCCAACGTCTGGAGGTAAGGCACGATGGTCGCGGCGTCGCAGCGACCGCAATCGGGATCCACCGCTCCGCCCGTCAGCGTGGTGCCGGTGAAGCCGAACAGAAACCGCAGGATGAGCAGGCCGTCGGTGAGCGGCTGAAGGGCGTCGTCGTCGTCGATGTCGAGTGTGAGGCCCAGTCCGTTGAGGTAGGAGAGGATCGTCGCGCTGTCGCAGCGCGTGCAGTTGGCGCCGACGGCGCCGAGCGTCAGGGCGAATCCGCTGAAGCCGAAGCGGGCTCGCAGCACGAGCAGGCCGTCGGTCAAGGGTTCGTTCACGCCGTTGCCATCGACATCCAGGGTCGCCAGGGGTAGAACGGCCAGACGCTGCGCGAAAACGCCGTTGTAGTCGCCGTCCTGATTCTGGCTTCGCCACGTAACCACGAATTCAGCGGAACCGATCGCGGCGACCTCCGGCTGTATCTGGTGCCCTGGAGCGTAGGTATTGACCAGAAGGTCGCCTCCTTGCAGCACTCCCGACAGGTCGATGCGTCTTGCCAAGACTGCGTTGCCCGATCCATCTCCGTCGCCTCGCCACACCGCGACGAAATCCCCATCGGCGCCGACGGCGATGGCGGGGTCATATTGAGAGCCATCGGTCTGACGGTTGATCTGGAACTCACCGCCCACCGCGTTGCCCCCGGAAGCGAAGCGCTGACCGAAGACGCCATTGAAGTCCCCATCCTGCTCAGGGCTGACCCAGGCGATGACGAAGTCACCATCGGCCGCGATCGCGATGCGTGAGTCGTACTGGGAGGAAGACGTGTGGCTGTTGACCTGAAACACGCCCTGCGGTGTCCCCGCGCTGTCGAACCGGCGAGCGAAGAGTTCCAGACCACCACCGCCCACCACGGCGCTGGCCCAAGTGACGACGAAGTGGCCGTCGCTCTGAACGCCGACGGCACCCGCGTACTCACTGGAGGTCGTCGAAGCGTTGACCTGGAACTCGGTGGCTTGCGGAACACCGGTCGAGGAGAAACGGCGGCCGAAAGACCCGCTGAAGAAGTCGTCCTGGGCATAGCTCGACCAGACCACGACGAAGTCGCCGTCGGCACCTGCGGCAACGTGCATCGCTCCTTGATAGCCCACGGTGAAGGAGTTGACCTGGAACTCACCGCCGAGCGGCGCGCCGGTCGAGTCGAAGCGGTGTCCGAAGATGCCGGCGTTGTCGCCGTCCTGACCGGTGCTCTGCCAGATCACCACGAAGTTGCCGACGCTGTCGGCGGCGACGCGGGGGTTGTTCTGGTCGCCCTCGGTGTAGGTGTTGATCTGAAACTCGCCTCCCCCGGTTCCTCCCGACGAGAAGCGCTGCCCGAAGATGCCCTGAGAGCTGCCATCTCGGGAGCTGCTCCACACCAGCACGAAACCGGGTCCGTTGGACGCGGCCGCTGGGGCGGACTGGTTGCCGGTGGTGTAGGCGTTGACCTGGAACTCGAGTCCCACCCGGACCAGTAACTGGGCGGGCACTGCCTGCGCCGCCAACAGAGTGACGCCGGACATGACGACGATGCGCGCGGCCGAGAGCTTGCTGGACAGACGTTCTCCTTCGCGGTTGCCATGACGTTGCCACTCATCGATTTGAACGCGATAGTAAGGTCGGGCGGCGGGAGCGTCAACGCGCCAATCAGCTCGCTGAGGGTTTCTTGTCGGCGGCGACCAGCTCCTCGGCCTCGAGCTCGGCCGCCTCGCGCTCCTCCGCCTCGCGGCGCTGCGCGTCCTCGCGCGCCGCCCGCTCGACTTCTTCCAGCGCGTCGTTCTTCGCGAGTTGAGCGCGCTCATGCTCGCCCAGAACGGGCGGGACTTCCTCGTCAGCCGGTCGAGTCGTGGCAGCCACCGTCGCGGGCGTCGGCGGCGGCGCCGCCGCGGGATGCCGAGCGCTCACCTCGGCGGACGAGAGCAGCGCGCGCGCCGATTCGTCCTGCAGCCCGAACAACGAACGCAGATTCAGATCGCGCTGCGGATACGGAATCTCGATGCCGTACTTGCAGAGCGAGGTGTCGAGAGCCCACACGAAGGCAGCCCTCGCCGCACCCGGCCGCTTGGTCGCGTCCGCGGTGAGCCACACCACGAGCTCGAAGTCGAGGCTGCTCTCGCCGAACTTGACGAGCCAGACCTGTGGCTTGCGCGGGCCTTCGAGCGCGATGGTGAACGGGACCTCGGCGGCGGCTTGGAGCGCGGCCTTCTTGACCAGCTCCTTGTCGGTGCCGTAAGCCACGCCGAACGGGATGCGCAGGCGCCGCGACACGTCGCCGTGCGTCCAATTGACGACTCGGCCGGTGACGAACTCCGAGTTGGGGACCAGGATGTCGATGTTGTCGTTGGTCGAGATCAGCGTGGCGCGGATGTTGATGTCGCGCACCTCGCCGTGGAGGCCGGATGCGAGCTCCACGAAGTCGCCCACGCGCAGGCTGCGCTCGAACAGCATGATGATGCCCGAGATGAAGTTGCTGAAGATCGCCTGGAGCCCGAAGCCGAGCCCCACTCCCAAGGCGCCGGCGAGAAAAGCGAACCGGGTGGTGGGAATGCCGAGGAAGCTCAGCGCGAGCATCACGCCGATGAAGTACAGCCCGTACTTGGCGAGCCGCGACAGCGTGTAGATGGCAGCGCGCGTGCGGATCTCGCGCTGCTTGGCGTACCGATCGAAGGCGCGGTGGATGACCCGCGACAGAAGCCAGACGATGGTCAGCGCGAGAACGGCAGCGAGCAGGCCCCCCACCGAGACGCTGACCCCGCCCAACCCGAGGCGGTAGTCGAGGAAACCCGGTGGTGTTTCGAGGGTCGGCATCACGGGTTGAGGGCCGGCAGCGGCCGAGGGGTGGCCTCTCTCGACCGTCCGACCTCTATTATGCGGGATCGTCCGCGAGGGACTAGCGCCGTCCGCTGTATGATCGGGGTTCTACGACCAAGGAGCGTTTATCTTGAAATATGTGGCCCCGAAATCCGTCGAAGAGGCCGTCTCAGTGCTCGCGTCGACGCCGGACGCTCGCGTCTTCGCGGGTGCTACCGACCTCATCCCGCAACTGCGAGCCGGCCGCCGCGAGCCGGGCACGATCGTCGATCTCAAACGCATCGGGCGCTTGACCGCGCTGGCCCGCGAGAACGGCACCTGGACGGTGGGTGCGGCGGCGCCTGCGAACGACGTCTACTCGAGCAAGGAGTTTCAGGCCGACTTCCCCGGCATCGCCGAGGCCGCGGCGCTGATCGGATCGCACCAGATCCAGAGCCGCGCCAGCCTCGGCGGCAACATGTGCAACGCCTCCCCCGCCGCCGACAGCGTGCCGGCGATGGTGGTGAACGGGGCGCGCGCGGTGGTCGCGTCGAAGGGCGGCACGCGCACGGTGTCGGCCGTGGACATCGTCACCGGCCCGGGCGCAACGTCGCTCAAGCCCGGTGAGTTCGTCGTCGAGTTCCAGCTCGATCGTCCTCCGGCGGGCACCGGCGACGCGTACCTGCGGTTCATTCCGCGTACCGAGATGGACATCGCGGTGGTGGGATGCGCAGCGCGCATCACGGTCGATCCGAGCGGGAAATGCACCGCGGCGGCGATCGCGCTCGGCGCGGTGGCGCCGACCGTGGTGCGCGTGCCCAAGGCCGAGCATGCCCTGGTCGGCTCGAAGATCGACGACACGACGCTGGAGAAGGTCGCCAGCGCCGCGAGCGAAGCCTGCAATCCGATCAACGACAAGAGAGGCACCATCGAGTTCCGGCGCCAGGTCGCCGGTGTGTTGGCCAAACGCGCGGTGGTCGCGGCCGCGGAGAGAGCGCGCGGACGAAAGGGAGGGAAAGCGTGAGCGTCAGTGAAGGGAAGATCCAGACCGCGGTGCCGGTGATGAGCCGCACCCACGTGAGCTGCACCATCAATGGCGACCCCGCCGATTTCCTCTGCGACGACGACCAGTCGCTGCTCGACGCGCTGCGCGACGAGATGCTCTTGACCGGCGCCAAGGAAGGCTGCGGCACCGGCGACTGTGGCGCGTGCTCGATCCTGATGGACGGAAAGCTCACCTGTTCTTGCCTGATCTTCGCGCCCGAGGCGCAAGGTCGGACGATCACCACCGTCGAGGGGCTCGCGCAGGGCGACCACCTCCATCCACTGCAGCAGTGCTTCCTCGAGGGAGCGGCACTCCAGTGCGGTGTGTGCACGCCCGGTTTCCTGATCTCCGCCAAGGCGTTGCTCGATCACAATCCGAATCCGACCGAAACCGAAATCCGTTACGCCCTTGCCGGGAACCTCTGCCGTTGCACCGGCTACGACAAGATCGTGCGCTCCGTTCAGGCGGCGGCCGCGATCGCGCGGGAGAATGCTTGATGCCAGCCAAGAAGAAGGCCGCCAGCAAGAAGAAGTCGACGAGTAAGAAGGCGACGCCGAAGAAGTCGGCGTCGAAAAAGAGCGCGGCCAAGAAGTCGTCGACCACGAGCATGGCGGGTAGTCGCAAGGCGGCCAAGAAGAAGACCGCGAAGAAGGGCGGCGCAACGAAGCAGACGCCCGCGCAAGGAGAATTGACGTTCGGTCGGCCCGCAACGCCAGGTCAAGCCGTGGACGCCGCTTTCGAAGCGGTGCCGGCCAAGAGCGCGAGGTCGAAGCAGTTGTCGGCGCTGACCGTCACTGCCGCGGCCGCGTCGGTGGCGGCGGTCGGAGCAGTAGCCCAGGCGGTCAAGGCCGCGCGCAAGAAGAAGGGGAAGGCCTGATGCCAGCCAAGAAAAAGAGCTCCAGCAAGAAGTCCTCGAGCAAGAAGTCCTCCGCGAAGGGAGCGGCTGCCAGTCGCGGCGCCGCCAAGAAGTCGAGCACGACCGCCGCCGCGAAGCGCTCGGCGACGAAGGCCGCCAAACGCGTGGCGGCGACGGCGCGCGCCGGTGCGCGTCGGGTGCAGGCCACGGCGTCGCAGGCGGCGGGCGCCGTCAAGCGAGCCGCGAAGGGAAAGTCGGCGACGCAGTTGACGGCGATTGCGGTCGGCGCCGTGGCCGCGACAGCGGCTGCAGTGGCCGCCGGGGCGAAGGTCGCCAAAGTCGCGCGTGAAAAGAAGGAAGCCCCGGTCAGGCCGCCATCTCGGCTGACCCCCGGAAAGCCGCCCGCGAGTGCTGCCCCGAAGACGAACCCACCCCCGTCGGAGGTTCCCGCCAAGGCGCCTTCCGAGGCGCAGCCAGCAAAAGCGGCGCCGGCAAGCAAGAGTGCGCCGCTCAAGGCGACGGTGGCCAAGGAGAAGCCGAGCAAGGCCGGTGGAGACGCCAAGATCGGCGTTCCGTCGAAGGCGGGGGCGTCGCGCGATGGATTCGCCTCCCGCGAGCCGAATCCATACAAGTTCGTCGGCACGCGGTCCGTGCGCCCGGATGGACTCGACAAGGTCACCGGCCGCGCCCGCTTCGCCGCGGACATGAAACTCCCCGGCATGCTCTACGGCCAGGTGCTGCGCTCGCCGCACGCGCACGCGAAGATCGTCTCGATCGACACCAAGGCGGCTCTCGCTATGCCCGGCGTCAAGGCGGTCATCACACGCGACGACTTCCCCGAGTTTCCGGTCGGCAACCCGATGCGCGACACCGCCTACAACCTGATGGCGCGCGACCGCGTGCACTACGAGGGTCAGACGGTTGCCGCGGTGGCCGCTACCACGCGCCGTCAGGCGCGTGAGGCCGCCGCCGCGATCAAGGTGAACTACGAGGTGCTGCCACAGGTGATGACCGTCGACGAGGCGATGGCCGAGGGCGCCGTTCTCCTCAACGAGGGCATGATGACGCGCGGTCAGGATCCGGCGCCGACCAAGCCGTCGAACGTCGCGATGAAGTCGACGTTCAAGGCCGGCGATCTCGATGCCGGCTTCGCCGAGGCGGACGTGGTCGTCGAGGGCGACTTCATCACAAAGCCGGTGCATCAAGGGTACATCGAGCCGCACGCCGTGGTTGCGGACTCGACGCAGGAGGACAAGGCCGTCGTCTGGTGCTCGTCGCAGGGCCACTTCCGCGTCCAGCAGCAGACCGCTGGGATGCTCGGATGGCAGCCGTCGCAGGTCAAGGTGCTGCCGGCCGAGATCGGCGGCGGCTTCGGTGGCAAGACCACGATCTATCTCGAGCCACTCGCCGTGCTGTTGTCACGCAAGGCCAACCGGCCGGTCAAGATCGTCATGGGGCGCGACGAAGTGTTCCGCGCCACCGGTCCCGCGTCCGGCACCCACATCAAGGTCAAGCTCGGCGCCAAGAAGGACGGCACACTGGTCGCGGGCAAGGCGTGGATGGCCTACGAGTGCGGGCCGTTCGGCGGCTTCTGGGGGATGGTGGGCGCGTGGTGCGTATTCGCGCCCTACCGCATCCCCAACTACCTGGTCGAGAGTTTCGAGGTCTGTGTCAACAAGCCGGTCAACATCGCGTATCGCGCGCCTGCGGCGCCGCCGGCCGCGTTCGCGACCGAGACGATGCTCGACCAGATCGCCGAGAGGCTCGGCATCGACCAGATCGAGATCCGGTTGCGCAATGCCGTGAAGCAGGGCGATCCCTCGGTGCAGGGTCCGCCGTATCCCGTGCACGGACTGAAAGAGACGCTCGAAGCCATCCGCGACAGCCCGCAGTACAAGAGCAAGCTCACCGGCAAGAACCAGGGACGCGGTGTTGCAACCGGCTACTGGTTCAATATCGGTGAGGCGTCGAGCGCCACGGTCAATCTCGCCGAAAACGGCACCGCCATCGTGCTCACCGGCAGCCCCGACATCGGCGGCAGCCGCGCGTCGATGGCGCTGATCGCGGCCGAGGAGCTCGGCATCGACGTCGACCGGATCAAGCCCGGCGTCGCCGACACCGACTCCGTCGGGTACACCGATACGACCGAGGGTAGTAGGACGACCTACGCGACCGGTTGGGCGGTGGTCGAGGCCTGCCGCGCGATAGTGACGAAGATGCGCGAGCGCGCCGCGAAGATGTGGAGCGTCGACGTGTCCGAGGTCGAGTGGAAGGACGGCGCGGCAGTGCACACCAAGGGCGCGAACGAGCCGCTCCCGCTGGCCAAGATCACAGCGAAGTCGAAGTCCACGGGTGGTCCGCTCACCGCGAGCGCCTCGCTCACCGCGCGTGGCGCCGGCCCCGGCTTCTGCACGCAGGTGTTCGACGTCGAGGTCGATCCCGAGACCGGCTTCGTCAAGGTGCTCCGCGTGACAACGGCGCAGGATGCCGGTCGCGCGATCCACCCCAGCTACGTCGAAGGTCAGATGCAGGGCGGCGTGGTGCAGGGGCTCGGCTGGGCGCTCAACGAGGAGTAC
>DATAFT010000495.1:0-2197 GCA_036257295.1 Thermoanaerobaculia bacterium | reverse complement strand
CCTACGTATCGACCTCGCTGCTCGCCAACGGCGCCTGGTCGAATTCGTGCATGATCGAAGCGCAGCTCTGCGGCGCGACGTTTCACGCCCGGCGCCCGCGCGCCGAGGCCATCAACTTCACCAACCTCTACTACCGGCCGCAGGACGGCCGCATCTTCAAGCTCTGCATCGTCGACATTGCGAAGAACTGGGTGCCGTTCTGCCATGCCATCGGCCGGCCGCAGATCGCGACCGATCCGCGATTCGCCCAGCTCGCGGACCGGTTGGTGCACATGCGCGAGCTGATCCCTCTGATCGACGCGGCGTTCGCGGAGCACGACATGGCTCACTGGAAGCAGGCGCTCGAGGCGGCGGAGATCCCGTACAGCGTGCTGCAGAACTACCAGGAGATCACTCAGGACCGGCAGATGTGGTCGAACGGCGTGTTCATGGAGATGCAGCATCCGGTGCACGGTCCGGTCACGGTGGTGTCGAGCCCCATCTCGGTGGGGGATCAAGGCAAAGTCGAGCCGCGGCCGGCGCCGGGATACGGCGAGCACACCCGCTCTGTGCTGACCGGTCTGGGCTACACCGGCGCCGAGATCGATGCTCTGGTCGCCACCGGGACCGCGCTCGGCTAGCAAGGCGTGGATGCCACGCTCGGCGCGCTGGGCGCAGGCTCGCTCCGTCGCCAACGGTTTTTTGGGGTTTGGTCGCTCCAAATTTCAGTAGGCCGCTCCGTTTCTCTGGATCGTTTACATCCAGCCCACTCGTAAGTCTCTGCGTTAAAAGGGCATAGGCTAGTCGGCGCCCTGGCACGTAGAGTGCTATTCCACCTTTCTGTCTCGACTGCCTTTCCATGGCGGCAGGGTCTGGACCCTGCGAGAAGGGGTAGTTACTTGGGCGCGTCGTTTCTGGGGTGGGAAGGCGGGCAGCGGTGCGCGAGCGCGCAGCGGCCGTCGTCGGCGAGCCGCAGCGCTGGCGTCGGACTAGCGCTCTGCGTCCTCCTCGGCGCGACCGGGTGCTCGCGAGACTCCACCGTCGTTTCTTCGGGTCCCGCCAACGTCCTTCTCGTTACCCTCGACACCGTCCGCGCCGATCGGCTGGGTAGCTATGGCTATGCCGGCGCCTCCACCCCCGCCCTCGACGGGCTCGCGCGCGAGGGCATCCGCTTTTCACAGGCGGTCGCCACCGCGCCGCTGACGCTGCCTTCGCATGCGTCCATCCTGACCGGGCTCTTCCCGCCACGGCACGCGGTGCACCAGAACGGCGCTGCGGCGCTCCCGCCGACCGTGCCGACGCTGGCCGAGGCGCTGCACGGCCACGGGTACCGCACCGCCGCGTTCGTGGGCTCGTTCGTTCTCGATGCTCGATTCGGCCTCGACCGCGGTTTCGAGCTCTACGACGACGACATTCCACGCGATCCCACCACCGCGGTGCCCGGTCTCGAGGCGGAACGTCCCGGCACCCAGGTCGTCGATCGCGCGCTCTCCTGGTTGAACGCGGACGATCAGCGGCCGTTCTTTGTCTGGGTCCACCTCTACGACGCCCACGCGCCGTACGAGCCGCCGGAGCCGTATCGCAGCCGCTTCGCGGATCGTCCCTACGACGGCGAGATCGCGTCGGTCGATGCCCAGGTGGGGCGACTCCTGAGCTATCTAGACGAGCGCGGGCTCGCTGGCGACACCATCGTCGCCGTCGCCGCCGATCACGGCGAGGCGCTCGGTGAGCACGGCGAGCTGACGCACGGCCTGCTGCTGTTCGAGCCCACCGTCCGCGTTCCGCTGCTGCTGCGCGCTCCGGGCCGGCTCCCTGGTGGAGTCGTGGTCGGCGAGCCGGTCGGGCTCGCCGACCTGGCGCCCACTCTCGCCGGCCTGGCCGGCGTCCACTTGGGTCTGCCGAGTAGCTCGGTCGATGGGCGCGATCTCTCCGCGTCGCTCGCCGCCGGCGACGAGCCACCGCGTGTCGATCTGTACGCCGAGACCGAGTACCCGCGGCTGTTCGGCTGGAGCGCCCTGGCCGCGATCCGACGCGGACATGCCAAGTACGTGGCAGCGCCGACACCCCGACTGTTCGATCTCGAGTCCGATCCCGGCGAGACGTCGAACACGTTGCAGGCCGGCGATCACAGGCCGGCGGCGTTGGCGGAAGCGCTCGCATCACTGCAGGCCGAGGGTGTCGCCGCGGCGCCGCCGGTCGAGTCCGAGCTCGACGCCGA
>DATAFT010000548.1:0-7497 GCA_036257295.1 Thermoanaerobaculia bacterium | reverse complement strand
TCGCCGGCTTCGTGCTCGGCGACCTCGACGAGACGGCGGTCCGGCTGCCGTCGGCGCTGGCGGCGATCGGCTGCGTTCTGCTGGTTTACGGCCTCGGCCACCGGTTGTTCGATCGACGCTCGGCCTGGCTCGCTGCGATCGTGTTCGCCACCTGCTCGAAGGTGTTGTGGCAGGCGCGCTTCGGGCAGATCGACATGCTCCTCACCTTCCTCGTTCTCAGCGGCGTTTGCTGTTGGATGAAGGGCCGCCTCGATGGCCGTCATGGCTGGTCCTACGCGTTCTTCGCGTTCGCCGCGCTGGCGACGATCGCCAAGGGCCCGGTGGGTCTGTTGCCACCGCTCCTTGCGATCCTCGCCTTCCTCGCCCTCACGTGGGATGGTCGAGGCTTCCGCGATCTGCGACTGGCGCAAGGCCTGTTGCTGTGGTGGGGCGTGGTGGTGCTCTGGCTCGCCCCCGCGATCGCGCTCGGCGGCGATCCTTACTGGCGCGACATCGTGCTGCGCCAGAACGTCACGCGCTACGTCAACCCGTGGGGTCACTATCAGCCGCCCTGGTACTTCCTGCAGGTGCTGCCGGTCGACTTCCTGCCCTGGTCGTTGTTCGTCCCAGCCGCCATCGTCGGCGGTCGCGCGCTCGATCGCGAGCGGCGGCGTCACCTGCTGTTCCTCGCCTGCTGGGTGGTGGTGACGGTGCTGTTCTTCAGCGTGTCGCCGGGAAAGCGGACGGTATATGTCCTCACCTGCTATCCGGCGCTCGCGCTCCTCACCGGAGCTGGACTGGCCGCGCTGTCGCGTCGCGCGCCCTCCGAGCGATCGAGAGTCGGGTGGCTGGCCTGGCCGGCGGCTGGTTTCGCTGTGCTGCTCTGGGTGGTCGCCTTCGCGGCGCCGCGCGCGACGCGCTGGGTCGAAGTCCCGGCCTTCGCTACGCCGCTGCTGGCGCCGACCGCGATCGGCATCGGCGCGCTGGCGGCGGCGGCCACGGTCGCCTTCGCGTTTGCCTGGCGCCGCCGGGTCGTGCCCATGGTGGCGACGCTCGCTCTCGGTCTCGCGCTCACGACGGTTGCCCTGTTCGTCTGGCTGTTGCCGAAGCTCGACTCCGAGTTGTCGCTGCGCTCGCTCGCCGGTGTCATCGCGACGCGGCTCCCCAGCGGGTACACGCTGGCCTCGTACCACGAGATGGAAGGCGGTCTCCTCTTCTATGGCGCGCCGTTCGCTCGCGAGATCCGCGACCCGGAAGAGCTGCGATCGCTGCTCGCCGAACCGAACGGGGTGTGGCTGGTGGTGGATCCCGACGACCGGGGCGGCTTGACCTGGCCGCTCGACCTTCCCGTCGTCGCTCGTCAGAACGAGAGTGAGGACAGCGTGATCGTCTTCGCGTCCCGACCGGGCGCCGCCCCCCCCGACCCAACGGGGGATGGGCCAGCGCCATGACGTTCCTACTGGCGCCGCGACAGGGGCGAACGAGCATCGCCTGGTACGCGCTGGGAACTCTCGTCGTGGTGTTGCTCTACGTCGTGGTGTCGCTGATGGCCGCGACGGTGCTCTTCGGCGCTGGCGGCACTCCGCCCGATCCGATCACCATTCCCGAGCTGCCGTTGGGGTCGATCGGCGCGGCCGCGACGCTCGCGATCCTGCTGTTGCCATCGGTCGCGGTGCTGGTCGGGGTGGTGGTGGTCGTGCCGGTGCTGCACCTTCGCAGCCCGGCGACCCTGGTGCGCGCCGGAGGTCCACCGCGCTGGCGTCGCGCGCTGCTGGCGGCGGGCGTGTGGGCAGGCTGTGCGGCGGCGTTCGAGACCGTCTCGTACCTTCTCTATCCCGGCAGCTACACCTGGACCTTCGATGCCGCGCGATTCGTGCCGTTGCTGGTCGTCGCCGTCCTGTTGGTGCCGCTCCAGAGCGCCGCCGAGGAGCTTCTCTTCCGCGGCTACCTGATGCAGGGACTCGGCTGGATGCTGGGCCGCGGTTGGGCGGCGTTGCTCGTCTCGTCGGTGCTGTTCGCCGCGGTGCACCTCGGCAACCCGGAGCTCGCCCGCTTCGGCAGCGGGTTCCTCTTCTACTACGCGGGCATCGGAGTCGTGCTCGGTCTGGCCACGCTGCTCGACGATGGGCTCGAGGTCGCGATCGGCGCCCATGCCGCCAACAACTTGTGGGGCGCGCTGGTGGTCTCGTTCCCCGGGTCGGTGCTCGACACGCCGGCGCTGCTGCGCCTGGAGGGCGTGCCGCCCGAGGTGATGGTGGCGCTCGGTGGTGCGACCGCGCTGACGGCTCTGGTGGTGCTCGCGATCCTGCTCGACTGGCGCGGCCGTTGGCGCGCGCTCGGCGCGGTGGAGCCTCGAATCGAGATCACCGGCTCGCTACCATGATCTTTGGAGCGACGCCGACTCGTGTTCACGCGTCGCTCGAGTGTCATGGCCAGGAAGAAGGCGCCGCCAAGCAACCGCGCCGCGCGGCAGGAAACTGGCCCATCCCCGGTTGGGGCGGGGGGGGCCGCCGCGCGCTACCTCCCCGAGCCGCTCACGCTGGAATCGGCGCGCGAAGCCGCCGCCTCCTGCCGCGCCTGCGAGCTCTGGAAGACGGGCACGCAGACCGTGTTCGGCGAAGGATCTCGCCGAGCTCGCGTGATGCTGGTGGGCGAGCAGCCCGGGCACCGCGAGGACCTCGAAGGCCACCCCTTCGTCGGACCCGCCGGCGGCGTTCTCGATCGGGCGCTCGAGGCGGCCGGCATCGATCGTGGCAAGACCTACGTGACCAACGTGGTGAAGCACTTCAAGTGGGAGCCGCGCGGCAAGGTGCGGCTGCACAAGAAACCGAACAGCAAGGAGATCGTCGCCTGCCGCCCCTGGCTCGAGGCCGAGATCGAGCTGGTCAAGCCGCGCGTGCTGGTGGCGCTCGGAGCGACCGCCGCCCAGGCGCTCCTGGGCGCCGGGTTCCGCGTCAGTCGTGAGCACGGGCGCTTCGTTCCCTCTCCACTCGCGCCCTACGTCACCGCCACCGTCCATCCGTCGTCGATCCTGCGCCAGCGCACTGACGAGGAGCGGGAACGGGCGATGGCCTCTCTCATCGACGACCTGCGCCGCGTCCGCGACGTGCTGGACCACGACTGAGCGCCGGCGCGAGGTCTTGTGGTTAGATCCCGGGACCAAGGAGGACTCATGCCGGGGACGATGTTGACCTCTCGAGCCCTGCGTCGCTCGCTCGTCGTGGTGGCGATCGCGTTCTTGCCCGCTACCGGGGGCGCGGACACCTACGACGTCGACGCCGTGCACAGCGCGGTCATGTTCCGCGCCAAACGGATGGGCGTCGTCTACGTCTACGGTCGGTTCAACGAGTTCGCCGGAACGATCGACCTGACCGGCGATGACGTCTCCGCCGGCAAGCTCACGCTCGAGGTGAAGACGACCAGCGTCGACACCGGCAATCAGCGGCGCGACGATCACCTGCGCAGCCCCGATTTCCTCAATGCCGCCCAGCTCCCGGTGATGAAGTTCGAGAGCACCGGCGTGCGCGCGGTGGGCGGCGCCTTCGAGGTGAGCGGCAACCTCACGCTGCACGGGGTGACCAAGCCGGTGACGGCGACGGTCGAGAAGGTCGGCAGCGGCAAGGATCCGAGCGCCGGCAAGGCCCTGGTGGGCTTCGAAGGCAAGTTCACGCTGAAGCGCAGCGAGTTCGACATCAAGTACATGGTCGGTCCGGTGAGCGACGAGATCGACATCCACATCGCGCTGCAAGCGGTAGCCCGTTGAGCGCCGTCCTCGGCGCCGATGACATGCGAGCGGAGGGCGTGGTAGTCACCACGCCCGAAGCGAGCGTGGTCGCCTGATCGGGCGAAGAGCCGTGGTACTCCGGCTCCTGCTCGTCTCCGTCTTCTTGCCCGGTCTGGTCGCTGGAGTCGTCGCCGCGGCGGCGCGGCTGCTGCCCGAGACCTCGCGACTGCGGCGTGGCGCGCCGCTCGTCGCTCTCGGTGCGGGCTATGTGGCGGCGCATCTCGCCGCCGTCGGCGCACCGTCCTTTCCCCCGGTCGACACCACCCAGGCGCTCTTCTATCTTGCAGTGGTCGCCTCCGCCCTCGGCGTGGCGGCGGTGGGCGGCACCGCCTGGATGCGCCGAGGAGCAGCGGTCGCCGCCGTCGGCTCGATGCTCGGCCTCACTCTCCATCCGCTGGTGCGCTACCAGTGGAGCGGGAGCGCGTCGATCTTTGGAATCGTGGCTCTGGGCCTCGGCGCGGTCGTGCTGTGGTGGGCGTACGGACTGCTGGCCGCTCGGGTGTCCGTCACCGAGCTCCGCGCCGGCTGGATCGCGGTGTTCGCCTCGACCGGCCTCCTCCTCCTGTTCGCGAGGACCGCTCTGCTCGCTCAGCTCGCTTCGACGATCGCCGTCAGCTCGCTGGTGGTGGCGTTGGTGGCGCCGCCGGCGATCGGAGCCGACGCCTCGGACGCGGCAGCGCTTCCTTTCCTCGCACCGATGCTCCACGCGCTCGTCCTCAATGGTCTCTTCTATGCCGAGCTGGGAGCGTCCGCCGCGATCGTGCTGGCGCTCGCTCCACTCGCTGCGGCGGTCGCCCTCACGGTGGCGCGACGTGGAGCGACGATCCGCGTGGCCGCGGCGACGCTGGGCGTTGTCGTCTTGCTGGCGCCGTTCGCGGCGCGTGGCGCGATCGCCTATCTGGCCGACGACCGCGGTTACCACGAGTACGACGAGTAGGCGCCCATGCATCGGCGCGCTCTCCTCGCCCTGCTCGATCGCTACCAGGTCCGCTTCCCCCAGGATCGAGACCGCGCCGAGACCATCCGTCGTTTCGTCGAGGGTCACGACGATTGCTTCGAGCGCTCCTGCCGCGATGGCCACGTCACCGGTTCGGCCTGGATCGCTTCGCCCGATGGCGAGCAGGTGCTGCTGATCCTGCACCGCAAGCTCGGCGCCTGGCTCCAGCCCGGCGGACACGCCGACGGTGATCCCGATCCCGCCGCCGTCGCGTGTCGAGAAGCGCAGGAGGAGTCGGGCCTCGAGAGCTTGCGGCTGGTCGACTGGTGGCGCGACGGCTCGACGTCGCCGCAGCCGTTCGACGTCGACGTCCATCGCATCCCCGCCCGCGGCGAAGATCCGGAGCACCTGCACCTCGACATTCGTTTTCTACTGGTGGCCGATCCTGCGGAGCCGCCGCGCGCGAGCCACGAATCGGACCAGGCGCGCTGGGTGGCGCGCGCCGAGATCGGAGCTCTCAGCCGCGAGCCCAGTCTGCTACGTATGGCGGAGCGGGCCGCCTCACTGCTCGCCGGCGGGTGCTACATTGCGGGGAGCAGTCGTTCACCTTCGCGCTAGCCATGACGGACCCGATGTCGCAACCCGCTATCGCCTCGTTCGCCGATGCGGTGGCGAAGACCGTGCAAGCGCGCGCCGACCAGATCGCCCAGCCGCCGGCTACGGACCTGATCCGCGCATTCGCCGCCACGCTCGCCGATGGCTCGAACGCCGCCGCCGACCGCCTCGGCCGTGAGCTCACGCGCCTGGTGCGGTTGCGGCGAGCGCAGGGCCATCCCCTCGCCACCGTGCTGGTCGAGCTCGGACGGCTCCAGGATGCGGTCTTCGACGAGGTGGTCGAGCAGGCCAGGTCGGCGGGTGCCGCGGTGCGAGCCGAGGACGTGCTGGCGTTGACCAGGGGCTTTCTCTTCACCGCGCGAGACATGGCCGAGCTCACCCGTGCCCTGTTCCGCCAGGACACGATCGCGCGCGGTCAGAGCCGCGCCGCGCTGCTCGGGGCGTTCGCGCGCGCGGTGACCCACGAGCTGCGCAACCGCGTCAATGCCGCGCGGCTCAGCCTGAGCGTCTATCGCCTCTCGCCCGAAGAGCAGAAGCCAGAGCTGCTGGTGGTGCTGGACGAGAGTCTCAAGCAGCTCGAAGAGTCGGTCGCCGACGTTTCTTCGGTGGCTCTGGCCCAGGCGCGCGAGCTTCCGGCCGAGGGCCGCCTCCAGCCGATCGAGGAGATGCTCGAGGAGCTGCGCGACGATCTCCGGGACCTGACCAGGGCCGGCAAGGTCGAGCTGATGATCGCGTCACCGCTGCCCAAGATCGCGGTCGACGCCGCCAAGCTCAGGCTCGCCCTCCTGAACCTGATCTCCAACGCGATCAAGCACGCCGATCGCTCGAAGCACGAGCGGTGGGTCGAGATCCGGGTCGGGGCCGGCGGCACGCGCGGCGAGTGGCGAGTGGACGTCGCCGACAATGGGGTCGGCCTGCCCGCGATCGAGCGCGCGATCGAACAGTCCGTCGGGGCCGACGAGGCGCCGGCGGCGCCGGTGTTGGCGCGCCAGGAGATCGGGATCGTGCTCGCGACCGAGGCGGTGCGCCAGCTCGGCGGTCGGCTCTGGATCGACGCCAACGCACCGGGCCAGGGGACCACGGTGTCGATCACCCTGCGTGCCGCCTCGCCACGGGTCGAGGCCGGATCCTCCGGTGAACGCTCGGGGCGGAGATCCGGCACGTCGTAAATCTTGTCCTGCGATAGCCTGCATAGTCCGTAGCAGTGGTCGGTTCGATGACGACGGCCGTCGCGGGTCGCCGGCACGGCGATCCGGAGGCCCTGTTCCAGGCTCAGACGATCCAATGACAGCCAAACCTGACAACACGCGGGAACGCGAGCAGCGGAAAGGCAGAGCCGAAGCGCTGGTCGTCGAGGACGATCCGCTGACGCTGCGCGCGCTGGCGACGCTCGTCGAGCTCGAAGGGTTCTCGGTCCGCCGCGCGGCCTCGATCACCGAAGCGCGTCGCGAGCTCGAGCGCGAGCGGCCTGACGTCGTCCTGTGCGACGTCGTGCTGCCCGACGGCAAGGGCATGGAGATCCTCACCCTGTTGCGGGACCAGCCCGGAACCGAGGTGATCCTGATCACCGGCAACGCCTCGGTCGACACCGCGATCGAGGCGCTCCGGCTGGGCGCCTACGACTATCTCGTCAAGCCGGTCGACGAGGCGCGGCTGAAGACCCTGCTCGCCAACTTCAGCCGCCATCGCGCGTTGCGCGAGGAGGTTTCGGCGCTGCGTCACGAGCTGCGCCAGCTCGGCCGCTTCGGCGCGATGGTCGGCACCTCGACGGCCATGCAGCACGTCTACGACCTGATCGAGAAGGGCGCGCCGAGCGAAGTGTCGGTCCTGCTCACGGGGGAGAGCGGCACCGGGAAGGAGCTGGCGGCGGCCACCGTCCACGCGCTGAGTCGCCGCCGCGCCAAGCCATTCGTCGCCGTCAACTGCGGCGCGGTGGCGTCGAGCTTGATCGAGAGCGAGCTGTTCGGCCACGAGAAGGGCGCCTTCACCGGGGCTACGCGCCGACACGAGGGTTACTTCGAGCAGGCCAACGGCGGCACGCTGCTGCTCGACGAGATCACCGAGATGCCGCCGGAGCTCCAGGTCAAGCTTTTGCGCGTGCTCGAAACTGGAAAGCTGCAGCGCGTCGGTGGGTCGGCACAGATCTCCGTCGACGTCCGCATCGTGGCCGCGTCCAATCGCG
>DATAFT010000441.1:0-2895 GCA_036257295.1 Thermoanaerobaculia bacterium | reverse complement strand
GAGTGAGCGCGACCCCACCGAGAACGGCCCCGACGTCTCGCGGGTGGCATCGGCGGGCGAGCGCAAGGCCCTCGGCCTGCTCCTGGTCGCTGCCCAGGCCCAGTTGCTCGAGGCGGCCGGGCGCGCGCCGACCGTCCTGGTCGACGACGTCGACGCCGAGCTCGATCTCGGGGCGCTCGAGGCGGTGTGGAGGGTCCTCGCGGAGGGCCGGCAGGTGCTCGCGACCACCAGCCGGGAGGAGGTGGCGGACCGGCTGACAGGTGTCGTCGAGTGGGGGCTCGAAGCGGGCCCGAAGGGCCGCGGACCGGTTCGAAAATGAACCCCGGAGGCGCTCGCCGGCGGGCCCGCGGCGCCGCCCGCCAGCAGTGGCCATAACCAATTGATTGCAAAGGGTTTAAATATTGGAACCCGGGGTGCTCTGTGGTATGCTCCGAAGGCATCGTTACGGGTGCGCGGGCGGATCCTGAGAACCCTACATTTCGAGGTCTCCAAGTGACGGTCACGCGGTCGGACTACACCGCCGATAGCATCAAAGTTCTCAAGGGTTTGGACGCTGTTCGCAAGCGTCCAGGCATGTACATCGGAGACACCGACGACCTGTCGGGTCTCCACCACATGGTTTTCGAGTTGGTCGACAACTCGATCGACGAGGCCCAAGCCGGTTTCTGCACCTCGATCCAGGTGACCCTTCACGAGGACAACTCGGTCACCGTCTCCGACGACGGGCGTGGCATCCCGGTCGATCTCCACGTCGAGGAGGGGCGCTCGGCGGCCGAAGTCATCATGACCGAGCTCCACTCGGGCGGTAAGTTCGACCAGAACTCCTACAAGGTCTCGGGCGGCCTCCACGGCGTCGGCGTCTCGGTGGTCAACGCGCTGTCGGAGACGCTGCTGCTCGAGGTGCACCGTGACGGCCGCGTCTGGCGGCAGACCTACCGCTGCGGCGTGCCCGAGGCATCCATCGCTGCAGGCGAGCCGACCGACGCGACCGGGACGCGCGTCCGCTTCTACCCGGATCCGGCGATCTTCTCGGTGCTCGAGTTCGAGGCCGATTCGCTGTCGCAGCGCCTGCGCGAGCTCGCGTTCCTCAACCGCGGCGTCGCGATCTTGCTGGTCGACGAGCGCACCGGCAAGGAGACGCGGTTTCAGTACGAGGGCGGCATTCGCAGCTTCGTCGAGCACATGAACAAGAACCGCACCGCGCTCCACCCCGAGCCGATCTACCTCACGCAGGTGCGCGAGGGCGGCACCGCCGAGGAGTTGGTCGAGATCGCGCTGCAGTGGACCGACGGCTACCAGGAGCAGGTGTTCTGCTTCACCAACACCATCAACAACCGCGACGGCGGCACCCATCTCGTGGGCTTCCGCAGCGCGCTCACGCGCACCATCAACAGCTACGCCACCGAGTCGGGTCTGGGCAAGGACCTCAAGGAGAACCTCGCCGGTGAGGACGTGCGCGAAGGCCTGACCGCGGTGGTCTCGGTCAAGATCGTCGATCCCAAGTTCTCGAGCCAGACCAAGGACAAGCTGGTGTCGTCCGAGGTCAAGGGCTGGGTCGAGCAGGTCGTCAACGAGCGGTTCGGCTCCTATCTCGAGGAGAACCCGCAGGTCGCGCGCCGCATCGTGCAGAAGACGATCGACGCGGCACGGGCCCGCGAGGCCGCGCGCAAGGCGCGCGAGCTCACGCGGCGCAAGGGCGCGCTCGACAACGCCAACCTGCCGGGCAAGCTCGCCGACTGCAGCGAGCGCAATCCCGAAGCGGCCGAGATCTTCCTGGTCGAGGGCGAGTCGGCCGGCGGCTCCGCCAAGCAGGGTCGCAACCGCCGCTTCCAGGCGGTGCTGCCGCTCAAGGGCAAGATCCTGAACGTCGAGAAGGCGCGCTTCGACAAGATGCTGGCGTCGATCGAGATCCGCACCTTGATCTCGGCGCTCGGGACCGGAATCGGCCCCGAGGACGGCGGCTTCGACGCCGCGCGCCTGCGCTACCACAAGCTGATCATCATGTGCGACGCCGACATCGACGGCTCGCACATCCGCACGCTCATCCTCACGTTCTTCTTCCGGCAGATGAAGGAGCTGATCGAGCGCGGCCACCTCTACATCGCGCAGCCGCCGCTCTACAAGGTCGCCCACGGCAAGCAGGAGAGCTACCTCAAGGACGACGACGAGTACCGCCGCTTCCTCACCGACCGCATCAAGGGCGAGTACGAGCTGCGCTTCGTGCTGCCGGCCGAGATACTGCCCGGTGACGGCACTGAGGGCGACGGCAACGGCAGCGAGACGAACGGCGGCGACGATCGCCGCATGGCGGCGCATCGTGGCGAGGAGTTGGCCGCCTTCCTCGACCGCATCGAGCGGTTCCGCCGCGCCATGCAGAAGCTCGAGTCCCGCGGCTACCCGGAAGATGCAATCGGCGTCGCGCTCCTGTACGGCGTGCGCGAGCGCAAGAGTCTCACCGATCTGGCGACGCTCGAGCGCATCGGTCAGATCATCGAAGCCTCGGGCTTCCACCGCGTCGAGGTGCGCCCCGGCGAAGAGGGCGCCCCGGGCTGGGTCGAGTTCACCAGCCGGCGCGACGGTGTCGAGCGGCGGGTGCGCATCGACAGCGACCTGGTCGGCTCGAGCGAGTACCGCGCGCTGGCGCACACCCAGGAGGGCCTGGCCGCGCTCACCAGCCGCGACTTCGAGCTCGCGCGTCTGTCCAACGGCGAGGTCGAGCGCTACGGCTCGCTCAACGAGGCAATCGAGGCGCTGTTCACCAGCGCCAAGAAGAACCTCACCATCCAGCGCTACAAGGGCCTGGGCGAGATGAACCCCGAGCAGCTGTGGGAGACCACCATGGATCCGGCGCGCCGCCGGCTGCTCCAGGTGCGCATCGACGACGAGGTGGCGACC
>DATAFT010000438.1:0-11181 GCA_036257295.1 Thermoanaerobaculia bacterium | reverse complement strand
CCCTCGAGATCGCGCAGGGCCTGGAACAGGATGGTGCCGCCGGGGGTCTCGTAGACGCCGCGCGACTTGATGCCGACGAACCGGTTCTCCACCATGTCGACGCGGCCGATGGCGTGCTCGCCGCCGAGCCGGTTGAGCTCGACGAAGAGCTCGAGCGCGTCGGTGATGCGACGGCCCTCGGCGGGAAGGACGAGAGCGACCGGGCGCGACGACTCGAAGTGGAGCTCGAGGTCGACCGGCTGGTCCGGTGCCTCCTGCGGCGAGCGGCTGCGAGTGAACATCTCGTCGGGCGGCGCCCAGGCCGGGTCCTCGAGCAGGCCCGCCTCGTAGCTCTTGTGCATCAGGTTCTCGTCGGTCGACCACGGCTTGTCGACGGTGACGTCGAGCTTGAGGCCGTGCTGCTCGACGTAGCGCAGCAGGTCGGTCCTGCCCTTGAAGCGGCCGAGGAACTCGGGATCCTTCCACGGCGCGAAGACGCGGAGCTGCGGCGCCAGCGCCGCGTAGGCGAGCTCGAAGCGGACCTGATCGTTGCCTTTGCCGGTCGCTCCGTGCGACACCCAGCCGGCGCCTTCGGCCAACGCCACCTCGACCTGGCCGCGAGCGATCAGCGGCCGGGCGAGCGAGGTGCCGAGCAGGTAGCGGTTCTCGTAGAGCCCGTTGCCGGCGATCGCCGGGAGCACGAATTCGGTGACGAAAGCGCGGCGCAGGTCCACCACGTGCACCGCCACCGCGCCTTGTTCGTGCGCGCGTCGCTCGAGCACGGACATGTCGTCTTCCTGCCCGAGATCGGCGATGAAGGCCACCACCTGGTAGCCCTTCTCCTGAAGGTACTTGAGGATGCAGGAGGTATCGAGCCCCCCGCTGTACGCGAGCACGATCTTCTGGTCGGTCATGGCTTTCGTCGCTCCTTCGCGCCTGCTCGAGAACTTGGTGGATCTTATCGTTCGACGTGATCCTCGGCGCGGCCGATGTGGCCGCGGAACCGCACCCGGATCCGGATCACGAACATCGCGGCCACGCTCGCCAGCCCCAGGGTCAATCCCCACCACAGGCCGCGCGGCCCCCACTCGAGCGGGAAAGCGAGCAGCAGTCCGATCGGCAGCCCGAGCACCCAGTAGCCGAGGAAGGCGATGATGGCGGGGAAACGGGTGTCCGCTGTGCCGCGCAGAATGCCGGCGCCGACCACCTGAATGCCGTCCGCGATCTGGAACGCGGCCGCGATCGGCAGCAACATCGCCGCCATCTCGATCGCGGCGCGGTCGGGCGTGAACAGGCGTGCCAGGAGCTCCGGAATGGTGGCGAACAGCAGACCGAAGAACGCCATCACCGAGGCGCCCAGCGTGAGGGCGATCCGGGCGGCTCGGCGGGCTCGCTCCTGATCGCCGCTGCCGATCGCGTTGCCGACTCGCGCCGCACTGGCGCCGGCAAGCCCGAGCGGCACCATGAAGGAGAGGGCGGCCATGTTGAGCGCGATCTGATGGCCGGCGAGCTCGGTGGCGCCGATCGCGCCCATGATGATCGCCACCGTGCCGAACACCCACATCTCCAGCGAGATCTGGAAGCCGACCGGGATTCCCAGCGCGAACAGACGCCGAAACGCCGCGGGGCGCAGCGCGCCGCCCCCCGGCGGGCGCTGGTAGCGTTTCAGGATCCGCGCCGACACCACTACCACGCACACCAGCATCACCCAGCGCGAAAGCGACGTCGAATAAGCCGAGCCGCGGACGCCGAGCGCCGGCATGCCGAGATGGCCGAACACGAAGATCCAGTTGCCGGCCAGGTTGACGAAGTTCGCGATCACGATGGCGAAGAACGCCGGCCGCACGATGTTCATGCCCTGGAGCACCTGCCGGAACACGCCGAACAGCAGGAACGCCGCGTTCCCAGGCACCAGGGCGCGCATGTAGGCGGCCGCCTGCGACCGCATGGGCTCTTCCTGCCCCATCAACTCGAGTAGCCACTCGGCGTCGAACATCACGATCGAGGCCGGAATCGCCATCGCCACCGCCGCGATGGCGCCGCGCCAGAGGTGTCCTGCGATCCGCTCGTGCTCGCCCGCGCCGTAAGCCTGGGCGATCAGTGGATCGAGCCCGAGCAGGACGCCCATGGGAAAAACCAGCAGCGCGAAACTCGCGGCGTTCCCGAGCGCACCCGCGGCGAGGCCGTCTTTGCTCAGGTGGCCGAGCATCATCACGTCGACGGTCCCCATCAGCATGATGCCGAGCTGGGTGCAGATCACCGGGAACGCGAGCGCCATCAGCGAGCGCGCTTCGCGGCGCCACACGCCCGGCTCGACGGTTGGCGACGAGATGCCTAGCGGCTGAGTCGGCGACGACACGACGGGATCCAGGGTCTGTAAAGGAGCCGCCCGCGAGCGGAGAGGCGGATACTATACGTTCTCTCGCGAGTCCGTCCTCCGGGCTCGCGAGTGATCGCCGTGGAGCCGAAGGCTCCACGAGAACCCGCTCGCCGGCGAGACTCGTGGCGGCGAGGCGGCCGATGCTCCTCTACCTCTCACGCCGCATCGTCAGCGGCCTGGTCACCCTGTTCGGCATCACCATCGTCTCCTTCGGCGTGATCCAGCTCGCGCCCGGCGATCCGGCCCAGCTGCAGACCGCGCAGATCGCCGACGCCGCGGTGTCGCAGCGCGTCTACGAGCAGCTGCGGCAGCTCTACGGGCTCGACCGTCCGCTGCACGCGCAGTACGGGTTGTGGATGTCGCGCCTCGTGCGCGGCGATCTCGGCAACTCGTTTCACGACGGGCGGCGCGTCGCTCGCAAGATCGGCGAGGCGTTGTGGCCCACGCTCTCGGTCGCGCTGATCTCCTTGCTCGCGACCCTGGTGGTGGCGGTGCCGCTCGGGATCTACGCCGCGGTGCGGCAGGGACGCCCCTTCGACCGTATCTCCTCGACGCTGCTCTACATGTTGTATTCGGTGCCGCCGTACGTGATGGGGATGCTGCTCATCCTCTATCTGGGCGTGAAGCTCGACCTGCTCCCCTTCCGCGGCATGCGCTCCGACCACTTCGCCGAGCTCTCGGCCTGGGGCCGATTCTGGGACGTGAGCAAGCACTACGTGATGATCACGTTCTGCTTCACCTTCGGCAACCTCGCCTACTACGCCCGCTTCGTGCGCCAGAACCTGCTCGAGGTGATCCGACAGGACTACGTGCGCACCGCGCGCGCCAAGGGTCTCCCCGAGCGCACCGTGATCCTCCGCCACGCATTCCGCAACAGCCTGATCCCGCTGGTCTCGCTGATCGGGCTCACCTTCCCCTTCGTGCTCTCGGGCAGCGTCATCCTCGAGTACATGTTCAACTGGCCGGGGCTCGGCCGCCTCTACTTCGAATCGGTGCTGGGGCGCGACTATCCGACCATCATGGCGCTCAACTTCATCACCGCGGTGCTGGTGCTGGTGACCACCTTCGTCGCGGATCTGGCGTACGGCTGGGTCGATCCGCGAGTGTCTTATGAGCGATAGGCCGCCGAGCGCCGCGCCGTCCTCGGCGCCGACGGTGAAGCCGGCGGAGGGAATGGTACGCACCGTTCCCGCAGCCGGCCGTTGGTGGTCCGTGTGGCGGCGCCTCCGGAAGGAGCGCCTCGGCGTCGCGGGACTCGTCATCGTCGTCTTCCTGCTCCTGGTCGCGACGCTGGCGCCGCTACTCGCCAACGATCAGCCGGTGCTGTGTCGTTTCGACGGCTCGATCTACGCGCCCGCCGTCATCGACGCCGTGCGCAACGTGCCCGGCGCTTCGCTGGTGGTACAGAAGCGCCGCCCGTTCCGCCTCGCCACCTTCGACTTCAAGTCGGAGTTCGATCCCGAGCGCGGCGACTGGGCGGTATGGGCGCTGGTGCCGTTCGGCCCGCGCGAGATCGTGGCCGAGCCGCTGCGCGGCCCGTCGCGGGTGCACTGGCTGGGCACCGACCAATCCGGCCGCGACGTCCTCTCGCGCATGATCCACGGCGCCGGCATCTCGATGCGCGTCGGCTTCCTCTCGATGGGGATCGCCGCCGTGATCGGCCTGGTGCTGGGGTCGATCGCCGGCTACGCCGGCAAGACCACCGACATCGTGATCTCGCGCTTCATCGAGGTCGTGATGTGCTTCCCCACCTTCTTCCTCATCCTCGCCGTGCTGGCCTGGTTCCCGCCGCGGATCGAGAACGTGATGATCGTGATCGGCCTCACCCGCTGGACCGGCGTCGCCCGCTACGCTCGCGGCGAGATCCTGCGCCTACGCGAGTCCGACTACGTGGCGGCGGCGAAGTCGCTCGGCTTCTCGCCGGCCCGCATCATCCTGCGCCACCTGCTGCCCAACGCGATGGCGCCGATCCTGGTGAGCGTGACCTTCGGCATCGCGGTCTCGATCCTGATCGAGGCCGGCCTGTCGTGGCTCGGCTTCGGGGTGCAGCCACCGGACTCGTCGTGGGGCACCATCCTGCGCGCCGGCTACGAGAACCTCTTCACCGCCCCGCACATGATCCCGCCGCCGTGCATCGCGATCTTCCTCGCCGTGCTGTCCTTCAACCTGGTGGGCGACGCGCTGCGCGACGTGATCGATCCCAGGCTCCAGGAAACCCGTGCCTAGTCGACGAGAGAGGTGAGCCATGAGACCACGCGTCTCGAGTCAACGCCGACTCGCGATCGCGCTCGTAGCCTTCGGCGCGATCGCGATCGCCGGCTATGGCTGTGCGGGCGACGCCGAGCGCGCGTCCCCCGCCGCGGCGCTCGTCCTTCATGGCGGCAAGGTCTTCACCGCGGACGTCGCGAAGCCTTGGGCCGAGGGGATCGCGATCGCGGGTGATCGCATCCTCGCTGTCGGCGCCGACGCCGAGGTCCTGGCCCTCGCGACCGATGCCACCGAGCGCATCGACCTCGGCGGGCGCGTCGTTGTCCCGGGCTTCAACGACGCTCACGTCCACCCTGCGGCGCCGCTTCCGTCGCACGACCTCGGCCTGCCGTTCGATCCGCCGGTGGCCCAGGTGCTCGACGCCATTCGCAGCGGCGCCGCAGCCACCCCGGCTGGGACCTGGCTCGAGGGGACCATCGGCGGCGCGGTGTTCGACGATCCGTCGGCGCGCCGCGCCGCGCTCGACCGCGTCGCGCCCGAGCACCCGGTGCTGCTCTACGGCTGGACCGGGCACGGCCGACTGCTCAACAGCGCAGCGTTGCGCGCGCTCGAACTCGACCGAGCACGGCCGGCAGGGTTCGCCGGCTGGATCGAGCAGGACGCGGCCGGCGCTCCCACCGGGCTCTTTCACGGCTACGAGGGATTCCGCATCGCGGCGGCGCGCACGCGTCCGGCGAGCGACGACGAGAGCGTCGCCGCGTTTGAGGCGTTCGCCCGCGAGGCGCTGAGCTACGGCATCACCTCGGTCCAGCAGATGGCAATGCCGTACTCGATCGAAAGATCGGTCGCGGTCCTGGCTCGCGCCGAGGTGCCCTTGCGCTGGCGTCTCATCGACTTCCCCCTCGAGGGACTCGAGGCCTTCGCGCCGGCGCCGGCCGCGCCGCTGCCGCCCAACGTGACCATCAGCGGGGTCAAGTGGATCTCGGACGGCACCCCCGAAGAGCGCTGGATGGCGATGCGTGAGCCGTTCGCAGATCGGCCGGACTGGAGCGGGCAGCCGTACCTCGACCAGGAGAACCTGCGCGCGGCGGTGGCGGCAACGCTCGCGCGCCATGAGCAGCTCATAGTCCATGCGGTCGGCGATCGCGCCGTCGAGAGCGTCTTCGCCGCGATGGAGGCAGCGCAACCCGCCGAGCGCTGGCCCGAGCTGCGCCCGCGCATCGAGCACGGCGACGGCTTGCGCCGCGACCTCTACGCGCGTGCCGCGGCGCTCGGCGTGACGGTGGTCCAGAACCCTTCCCACTTCACGATCGCCGATCTGGTCGAGCGGCGGTTGGGGCGGGACGCGCCCGTGCGTGCCGAGTTCCAGCCCTTCCGCTCGCTGGCCGCGGCCAACATCCCGATCGCCATCGGTTCCGACGGACCCCTCAATCCGTTCCTCAACATCATGTTCGCGGTGCGGCACCCGATCAATCCGGCGGAAGCGTTGACCGTCGAGCAGGCGGTCGCCGCTTACACGGCGGGGTCGGCTCGGGCGGAGCTGCGCGAGCAAGAGAAAGGGATGATCCGCGCCGGCATGCTCGCCGACCTCGCGGTGCTGTCGCAGGACATCTTCACCATCGCGCCGGACGCGCTGCCGGCGACCGCGAGTGATCTGACCGTGATCGGCGGGCGGGTGGTGTATCGCCGCGGCGACGCGCCTGGGGACGCGGCGCCGTGAAGCCGCTCTCGTTTCGAAGATCAAGCGACGATCTTCGGCTTGCGCGCGCAGAATCCGAGATGACCGGGCGCGAAGCGTAGCGTGCCGTAGGCGGCGATCGGGCGCACGCGAAAGCCGGCGGCGCGCACGCGGGACTCGAGCTCGCGGCGGGCGTGCAGGCGCAGCACGTGCGTCTCGTGGTCGCGCCGCCAGGACCCGCCGGTCCGGCGGAAGGTGGTGATCGATCGCGTCAGGCGGCACGCCGGCGCGTCCTCGTCGACCTCGACCAGCACCGCCCAGTCCTCACCCTCGCGCCAGTGGCGCTGCGGGCTCGCGCCGCGCAGCCGGCCCGGCGCCGCGACGTCGAAGACGAAGAGCCCGCGCGGCTCGAGCGCGCCATGGATGCGCTCGAACAAGCGGTCGAGACCGGCGCCGGCGACCTTCTCGTCGAAGAGGTACGAGAAGCACTCCCCGATCGCGGTCACCGCCACGCACGCGGGGATGTCGGCGTCGAGATAGGAGCCGACGCGGAGATCGGCACGCGGTGCATGGCGGCGCGCGGTCGCGATCATCGCCTCCGAGAGATCGAATCCGGTGACGTCGAAGCCGGCGTCTAGCAGCGCGCGCGCGAAGATGCCGCTGCCGCAGCCGAGATCTACCACACGGCCGTGCTCGCGTCCGGCGCGGCGCAACGCGGTGATCACCGTCTGCGCCGCTGCGCGCGCCAGGTCGCCGTGGCCGGTGTCGTGGATGTAGGCGAGATCGCTACCGTAGGCGTCGCCCATGAGCGAGAGACAGAGTACTAGCTGTTTGGCGCCGAGGACGGCGTGGGCCTGGAGGCGACCAGCAGCGCCATCTCGCGCCACTTCCAGGCGCAGTCGACGTCGGCGAAGCCGATGTCTTGGAGCCAGCGTAGCTGCGTCCAGACGTCGAGCAGCTTGTTCGAAGGGTCTTCGCTCTCGACCGTGTAGCCGATCGCCGCCAGGAAGAAGTCGTGAAGGCGCGGGGTGGGCGACGCCACGTGCTCGAGGTTGAGGAACACGCCGCCGGGGGCGAGGCGATCCCAAACCTCGCCATAGAGCGACCGCTTGCGTGGATGCTCGACGTGATGGATGGCGAAGCTCGACACCACCGCGTCGAAGACGCCCAACGCGGGGAGCGGCGCCTCGAAGTCGTGCGCCACGATCTCGACGCGATCCGAGCCGGCGAAGCGGGCGCGCAGGCCGTCGAGCATGGCCGGCGAGAAGTCGAGCGCCGTGCCGCGCGCCTGGTGGCAGTGTCGCAGCACGAGATCGAGCAGGCGGCCGTCGCCCGAACCGAGGTCGAGCACGCGACGCGCGCCCGCGGGCAGGTGCTCGAGCAGCTCGGCCTCACCCTCGGTGCGATGCGGAATGGTGTCGGCGCGTGCGAGGTAGGCCTGCGCGTGCTCGGCGGTCCGCCATTCGTTGGTCATCGTTACGTGCCTCACCCGAGCCAGTCACGCGGCCGCAGGAACTCGCGCATCGTCCGCTCCTCCGGAGAACCCGGCTCGGGACGCCAGTCGTACTCCCAGCGCGCGAGCGGCGGCAACGACATCAGAATCGACTCGGTGCGTCCACCGGACTGGAGGCCGAAGCGCGTGCCGCGGTCGTAGAGCAGGTTGAACTCGGCGTAGCGGCCGCGCCGGTAGAGCTGGAACGTGCGCTCGCGCTCCCCGTACGGCGTCGCGCGTCGGCGTGCCGCGATCGGCAGATAGCCGGGAGCTACGCGATCGCCCACGCTGCGCAGGAACGCGAAGGACCGCTCGAATCCCCATTCGCTGAGATCGTCGAAGAAGAGGCCGCCCACGCCGCGCGTCTCGCCGCGGTGCGGCAGGAAGAAGTACTCGTCGCACCACTTCTTGAAGCGCGGGTACACGTCGGCACCGAATTCCTCGCACGCGGCTCGCGCGTTGGCATGCCAATCGACCGCGTCCTCCTCGAAGGCGTAACACGGCGTCAGGTCCATGCCGCCGCCGAACCACCAGACCGGATCGGAACCGGCGCGGTCGGCGACCAGCACCCGTACGTTGGCGTGCACGATCGGAACGTACGGATTGTTCGGATGCAGCACCAACGAGACGCCGGCGGCGTGAAACGAGCGGCCGACGAGTGAGGGCCGCTGCGCGGTGGCGGCCGCCGGCAACGCTTCCCCCCAAACGTGCGAGTAGTTGACGCCGGCCTTCTCGAACATCTCGCCGCCGGTCACCACGCGCGAGCGCCCGCCGCCTCCGCCGTCGCGGTCCCAGCGGTCCTCGCGAAAGCGCGCGCGTCCGTCCGCCTGTTCGAACGCGGTGCACAGGCGGTCCTGGAGAGCGAGCAGATAGGCGTCCACCGCGGCGAGGTCAACGGCTTCGGGCATAGTCTCGGGCATATAGTCGCGCGAATCTCTCGGGGCGCGCGCGCAGATCCTAACGGACCCATGGACGCAACGATCGAATCCTTGGCTTGGATGGCCGGATACTGGCGTCGCGACAGCGATCGCTCGCGTCAGGAAGAAGTGTGGCTGGAGCCCCTTGGCGGCTGCATGATCGGGCTCGATCGCGACGTCGCCGCCTCGGGCCGGGTCGCGTTCGAGCACATGCGAATCCAACGCGAGGAGGATGGCGCGGTCGTCCTCCACGTGAGCCTCGGTGGCCGACCCACCATCTCGTTCAGGCTCGCCGCGGCCGCCGAGCACGAAGTCACGTTCGAGCGCGGAGGCGAGTCGTTCCCGGCGCGCATCCGCTACTGGCTCGACGGCCGAGTCCTCCACTGCAAGCTCGACGGCGGCGGCCGCGAGATGGAGTGGAGCTGGCCGCGCGCCGACTAACTAGCGGAGGGCGTGGTGAATACCACGCCTCCGCTAGTCATGACATTGGCGCCGAGGACGGCGCATCCGAGGACGGCGCATAGACCCTACACCCCGTCTGCTTGACGATCATGAACACCTCGCGCCCGGCGCGCAGGTCGAGGTCGACGCACGCGCGCGGCGTCACCTCGGCGACCAGCTCGGCCCCGCCGGGACGCAGCTCGCTCGCCACCAGACGCAGCGCTCCCGCTGGCCGCACGTCGCGCACCACCGCCGGCAGCACGTTCTGCGCCGAGAGACTCCGAGGCGACTCCACCGCCAGGAGCACCTGCTGTGCCGGAATCGAGACCAGCACCGTCGACCCCGTCGCGCCGGCGAAGGCCGGCACCCGCAGTCGAACACCGGGCGCGAGCTCGACGGCTCGACCTTCGCCATCTTCCGCCTCGCCCGCGACCGCAGCCAGCACATTCTCGTACTCCTCGTCCGGCGAGAGCGCGAACACCTCTGGATCCGCCAGCACGCGGGCCGGCGGACCCTGTGCCACCACCCGGCCCTGGCGCAGGACGATCACCTCGTCGGCCAGCGCCTGGATCTCGAGCGGCTCGTGCGACACGTAGAGAATCGGCAAGTCGAGCTCGTCGCGCAGTCGCCGTAGAAACGGCAGGATGCGCCGGCGCAGCGGCAGCTCGAGCGAGGCCAGCGGCTCGTCGAGCACCAGCAACCGCGGCCGGCTGCACACCGCGCGCGCCAGAGCGACGCGCTGGCGCTGGCCGGCGGACAGCGTCGAGACCGGGCGATCGAGCAGCGTGTCGATCTCGAGCAGCGCGCAGACGCGGGTGAGCTCGGCGGCGTCGGCGCCCGCGACCCGTCGCGCGCGCGATCGCGCTCCGGCGAGTAGGTTGCCGCGCACGTCGAGATGCGGGAAGAGGAGACCCTCCTGAGGCACGTAGCCGATCCCGCGCTCCTCCGGCGGCACGAAGATCGAGCCCGCGCTGTCGAGCCAGGTAGAGCCGAAGGCTTCGACCGAGCCGCGCGCATCGCGGCGCAGACCGATCACCACTTCGAGCAAGCTGGTCTTGCCCGCGCCCGACGGTCCGAAGATGCCGGTCACGCGGCGGTCGGCGAGAACCGCCACCTCGAGCGGGAACGACGAGAGCTCGAGCTGGACGTCGACGCGCAGCATCAGCCGCGGCCTCGGCGCGGCGCGCTCCGCGTCAATCGCTCCGACGCGAAGATCGCCACCAGGCCCACCGCGATCGCCACCACGACCAGGACGGTGGCTTCCCGCTCGCGCCCTGCCTGCTGAGCCGCGTAGATGCCCGACGCGAGCGTGCGCGTACGGCCCGGGATGTTGCCCGCGACCATCACCGTCGCGCCGAACTCCCCCACCGCCCGCGTGAACCCCAGGATCGCGGCGGCGACCAGGCCGCGTGCGGCGAGCGGCAGCGTGAACAGCCCGAATGTGGCGACGGCGCCGTGGCCCAGCGTGCGCGCCATCGCCTCGAGGCGCGGATCGACACCCTCGAACGTGACGCGCGCGGTGCGGACCACCAGTGGCAGCGCCATCACCGAGCAGGCCGCCACCGCTCCGCGCCACGTGAGCAGGAACCCGAGGTCGATTCCCAACGTGTCGCGGCCGAGCGGGCCGCGGGCGCCGAACAACCGCAGCAACAGAAGACCGATCGCCGTCGGCGGCAGCACCAGCGGCAAGCCGAGCAGAGCCGCCAGCAGGTCGCGGCCGGGAAACGCGTGCCGCGCCATCACGTAGCCCAGGGCGATCGCGGGTGGTCCGACCACGACGATCGAGACGGCGGCCACCAGCAGGCTCAGCTCGAGTGCCGCGACGACCTCGTGCGACATGCTCACCGTGGCCGCGACAGCGGCAGGAATCCGTGGCGCTCGAAGATGACGCTCGCCTCGTCGCCGCCGAGGAAGTCGAGCAGCTCGGCCGACTCCGGCGCGAGTGCGCCCGAGCGGCGCACCAGCGCGCCGACATAGCGGATCGGCGGATCGGGCTCGCGCTCGATCTGGAGCAGCACCTCGACGCCGCGGGCCAACTTCCCGCCGCTTCCGGTGCCCGCACCGCCGACGGGCGCCCCGCCCATCA
>DATAFT010000410.1:0-10861 GCA_036257295.1 Thermoanaerobaculia bacterium | reverse complement strand
GGAAGGGCCGAGGCGGCGCTCGAGATCTACGAGGCGGTGCGGGCGCGCCACGACGGCGTGCGGCGCAACCCCTGGGACGAAGCCGAGTGCGGCTTCCACTACGTGCGGTCGTTGGCTTCCTGGCTCGGAGTCTGGCTCCTTCTGGGCTTCCATTACCACGCGGCCGAGCGCAGGATCCGCCTCGAGCCGCGCCTGGCGGCCGACCCGGTGCGCGGCTTCTGGTGCGCGCCGTCGGGGTGGGGGAGATACACCTCGTCACGCGGCGGCGGCGCGGAGCGCGTCGAGGTCGCGGTCGAGCGGGGAACCCTCGAGTGCGGGGTCCTCGAGCTCGCGAGCGGTCGGACGACGCGCCGCGGCGCGACCGTCGAGCTGCGTGGAGCACAGGTTCCGTCGCGGTATCGGGACGCTGGAGAGCTCGCCCGAGTCGAGCTGGTGAAGCCGGTTTCCATCCAGTCGGGCGAAACACTATCGGTCGCATTCCGGTAATCCGAGATGGAACCGGAGCCTCGTGGATAGCTCCGCAGTAGATTGATTAGTCTCTCTCCGAGGGCCAGCTCGTTTCATGCGCCTCGTCTCATCACCACTCCTCCTCGTCGTCTGCGCCGCACTGTGCGGCTGCAACCGCGGCCCGTTGGAGCTCGTCGCATCGGCCGAGACCACAGCGCCCGCTCGGGCGCGCGCGGCGGCCGACCGCGCCGACTATCTCGAGGCCGGTCTGCGGCGCGAAGTCGAGACGCTGATAGCGGCCATCGAGGCCGAGCCGACGACGGCGGCAAGCTGCGGAGAGCGTGCGCGAGTCCTGTGGCGCTGGGCCAACGGCTGGGCGCTCACCGGACGCCAGGTGAGCGAGCAGGCGGTCTCGATGCTCGCCGGCGTCGCGGCCAGCGAGGCGCGCGGCGAGCCGTGCGGACCGCGGATCCTGGCCGAGATGGACGACGAGATCCGCGAGCTGGCGATGCGAGACCGCGAGCCCGACGCGTTCGGGTCGCTGCGATTCACGCCGCCGCGCGAGCCGCTACGGGCCGCGTCGTGGGCGACGATCGAGCAGACCTTCACCGTCGGCACGCGTCCGGTCCGGCCCGGCGGCGGCTTCCTGCTCGGCAACCAGATCATGGCCGACCAGAGCAGCATCCAGAATCGTGATCCGGCCGGCGACGCCTACGTCACGGCGCGGTCGTCGAACGCGGCGGTGGTGCTCGAGCCCACCGTCAAGCCTCTTGCCGGGCGCCACGGTGGCTTCAAGGGGACCAAGGACATGCCGGTGTTCCGCGTGGCGCAAGGCGCTCTCGCGCCCGGCGACACCGTGACCTTCACCTACGGCGAGCGATCGGGCGGTTCGAAGGGACTCCGGCTCCAGACCGTGAGCACCGACAACCTGCTGCTCCCGATCTACGTCGACGTGGACGGGAAGGGACGCTTCGTCGCCACCGAGTGGCCGGCGCTGGTCGTGTCCGGAATGACCGAAGCGGTGGCGGCAGCCGTGTTCGCGCCGTCGGTGGTGCGGACCGGCGAGCGGTTCGACGTGGTGGTGCGCACCGAGGATCGCTACGGGAACCGATCGGCGGTCGGCTCGCCCAGGTACGAGCTCACGCTGGATGGCGCGGTGGTGGCGCGGCTCGCTCGCGGCGACGCCGGGATTGCCGTCGCGAAGGGTCTGCGCCTCTCGAAGGCCGGCACCTACCGCTTCGCTGCACGCTCAGACGACGGCAAGCTGGCCGCGATCTCGAACCCGGTGTGGGTGGAAGCGCGTCCCGACCGTCGCGTCTACTGGGGCGAGCTCCACGGCCATTCCGGATATGCCGAAGGGCAGGGTGCCGCCGACCAGTACTTCCGCTACGCGCGCGACGACGCGCGACTCGACTTCGTGTCGCTCACCGACCACGACACCGCGATGGACGATTGGGAGTGGCGCGCCATCGACGAATCGCGGCGCCGCTACGCGAAGGAGGGCGAGTTCGTCGCGTTCCTCGGCTACGAGTGGAGCGCCGGTCGCGAGATCGGCGGGCACCACAACGTCTTCTTCCGCAACGACGAGGCCAAGCGGGTGCCGCGCCAGGAGGCGCCGGTGCTCGACGCGCTCTACCCGCGGCTGGCGCGCGAGAATGGCGAAGACAACGTGTTGGTCATCCCGCACGCGCATACCGCTGCCGACTGGAACCAGAGCGACGCCGACGTCGAGAGACTGGTCGAGATCGACTCGATGCACGGGACCTTCGAGTGGTTCGGCAACAAGTACCTGCAGAACGGATACGAGATCGGTTTCATCGCGGCCTCCGACGACCATCGCTCGAAGCCAGGACGGGCGCCCGGCCTGTTCTTCTCGCCTCAGGTCCAGCCCGGAGGGTTGGCCGCGGCGATCGCACCGGAGAAGGCGCGCGACGCCATCTTCGACGCGTTGCGCGGGCGATCGGCGTATGCGACCTCCGGTGATCGCATCCTTCTCGACGCGCGGCTCAACGGCGAGCGGATGGGGACGCGGCAGCGATCGAGCGACCGGCGCACGATCGAAGGACGGGTGTCGGGGACGGCGCCGATCGATCGCATCGACGTGATCAAGAATGGCGAGGTGGCGTGGAGCCAGAGCTACCTGGCGGCGCCGCTCGCGAGCCACGCTTGGGTCGAGGTGGCCTTCGAGTCGTCGTCGGAGGTCTTCACCACCACCACGGACAACCCGCGTGAGTACCGGGTGTGGTCGGGCACGCTCGACGTCGAGGGCGCCAAGGTCGTCGGCTTGAAGACGACCGGGCTCGAGAACGCCTACCTCGAGTGGGCGAGGATCGATCCGGAGCGACCCAACCGCATCCGCTTCTACACCGAGACCCGCGGCAAGGCGGAAACGATTCTGGTCGAGCTCGAGGGCGCCAGCGCCGCCACTCGGTTCGTCTTCGATCTGATCGCCGCCAAGGAGAGCGGCTTCGGGCAGGGCGTGCGGCCGCTGGCGCAGATTCCGGCGGTGAACGTCTCGTTGTCGTTGGCCGACCTCGACGACTCCCGACTCGAGCACGAGCTGCCGGTCGACCGGCACGTGGACCGACTGAGGCTGCAAGTGGTGGACGCCGGTGGCTCGCTGGACCGGGACTTCGCCTTCACCGACCTCGGCGAGCCGCGCGACGGTGACTACTACTATGTGCGCGTCACGCAGCTCGACGGCGCGCAGGCGTGGTCGAGCCCGTTCTGGGTCGGGCCGGCTGGCCGCCCCCCGGTTGGCCGGCCCCGCGGCTAGCCGGCCGCCGAGCTGACTTTCGACTGCTCTGCCCGCAGGGCGTCGCGCATCCGCAGCGCGGCGGCCGGCGCCCCCGCGCCGAGGTTGCGATCCTCGAGCGGGTCCTCTGCCAGGTCGAACACCAAGTCCCCGCCCTGGTCGAAGCCGGTGATGTACTTGTAACGGCCGTCCCAGGCGAGGCGCCAGCCGCGCAGCCCCGACAATACGTAGTCGCGGTGCTTCTCCGTCTTCCCCTCGAGCACCGGGCGGATCGAGCGGCTGTCCATGCTGTCGGGGACCTCGACGCCACCGTAGTCCAGGAACGTCGCGGACAGGTCCATCAGGCTCACCAGGGCGTCGCTCCGGTGGCCCGATCGCACACCAGGCCCGGCGACGTAGAGCGGCACGTTCGCCGACGGGTGGAAAGGTACCGACTTGCCCCATCGCCCGTGGTCGCCGAGCATCTCGCCGTGGTCGCTCGAGTAGACGATAATCGTGTTGGCGAGCTCACCGCGCCGCTCGAGCGTGTCGAGGTAGACACCCACCCAGCGGTCGATGTTCTCGATCATCGCCGCGTAGTTTTGGCGGATGCGCAGGTGATGCTCTGGCACGATGGTGCCGCGATAGTCGTGCGGCTGCGGGAACCCATCGATCACACGGTCGGGGCCGCGGTAGCGACGCTCCATCGACGCCGTGATGTCCATCGGCGGGTGCGGCCCCGCGAAGTTGACGTAGAGGAGCCACGGGCTTCCTTTGGGGGCGCGCTCGAGCAGGGAGAGACCGTTGCTCGCGATCCAGTTGTCGCCGTAGTCGCGATCGGACACGGGTGAAGGTTGGGTGTCGCGCCACTGCTGGTCGCCCTTGCCTTCTCCCGCCTGCTGCTGACCGGGCTCGCTCGCCGCCGCCTGCTCCACGGTCAGGTCGAAGCGCCGCGCGTAGTCCTCGGCGACGCGACGCGCGAGCGCGGGATCCTGCGCGTGGAGATATGCGTAGTAGGAGTCCTTCGGTCCGACCGGCGCCTGCAGATAAGCGCGAAATCCGCGCCCTTTGCCTGGGCTGTGGAATCCGTCCGAGAAGCCCCACTGCTCGAGGTGCTCCTTGCCCGAGACGCCGTAAGCGAGGTCGCCGGTGTTGAGGTCGATCTTGCCGCACGTCATGGTGTGGTAGCCGCTGTCGCGCAGGCTCCGATAGAAGGTGGCCTGATCGAGGGGATAGCTCTTGCCGTTGCCCGCCACGCCGCAGCGGTCGTACTCGCGCCCCGACGCCAGGCACGCGCGCGACGGCGCGCACACCGGTGACGCGGCGAGTGTGTTGTCGAAGCGGGTGGCGCGCGCGGCGAGGCGCGACAGGTTAGGCGTGGGCACCGGGATTCCAGGGGTGCCCTGAACCCAATCGGGCCGGTGCTGGTCGGGGAAGAGGAACAGGATGTTCGGCCGCCGGGCACCGGACGACGGCGCTTGGCCCAAGACGGGGACCGCGCCGGCGGCGGCGAGCGCGCCCGCCTTCATCATGAACTCTCGACGGGTGGAGCGTGTTGGCGGCATGCTGCGGAATCTCCAGGAGTCGACGTTCCGATCCCGGGACCGGACTCTAGAATGACTAGACCGACTAGTCTACTCGCGTATTCAGTGCACTCTGATGATGAGGCCGATCGAGCCCTGGATCTGCAGGAAACCGTTGCCCTCGAGGTTCACCGCGCAAGCGGCGCCGCCCCCCACCGAGCTGCACAGGAAGCCGCCGCCGCTCCCGGCCGCGTGGAGAAGCCCGCGGCCTTCCAGGCGCAGGCCGACGCGATCGCTGAACCAGTGCTTGACCCCGCCGTACATGCCGGCGGAGAACAGCCACTCTTCGTCGACACCTCCGAAGTTGGGCTCGAGGCGCGAGGCGCCGAGACCCAGACCGATGAACGGCCTGGTGTTGCCGTAGTCGCGGATCTCCCACAAGCCCCCGGCCTGCAGGTAGTCCAGCGTGGCGTCGAACAGCGGCTGCGACTCGAGCTCGATCTCCGTGTCCTGGCGCGCGTAAGCGATCTCGACCAGCCCGTCGCTGCGGATGCGCCAGGCGACGGTCAGGCCGAAGGCGGCGCCGGGGTCGAGCGTGAGATCGCCCTGCCGCGTCGACACCGAGCCGCCGGCGATGCCGCCGATGTTGGGCACCAGCTCGACGTCGGCGGCTCGCAGCGGTGCGGAGGAGAGCGCGAGGCCGAGAAGGGCGAGAGTGTGGAGTTTCAGAGTGTCGGCCCTCGATGAGGTGGTTCTGTGCGCGGACTAGGCGGTGATCCCGCCGTCGATCGTGAGCACGGCCCCGGTGGTGTAGCGCGACGCGTCCGACGCGAAGTAGAGCGCCGCGCCCGCGATGTCAGAGGGCTGTCCGTGATAGCCGAGCGGGATGCGACGCTGCATGCGCGCTCGATTGTCCGGGTTCTCGAAGAGGACGGTCGCGAACTCGGTCTCGACCGGTCCCGGAGCGATGCAATTGACGCGCACGCGCTGCTTGCCCATCTCCTTGGCGAAGCTCTTGGTCATGCTGATGACGCCGGCCTTGCAAATGGCGTAGGTGCCCTCGTTGACGCCGGGAATGATGCCAGAGACCGAGCCGATGTTGATGATCGAGCCGCCGCCGTTGCGCGCCATCAGCCGCGCCGCGGCCTGCGTCATCAGGAAGTACCCGCGCAGGTCGACTTCGAGCGTCTTGTCGAACGCCCCGAGTGGAGTGTCGATCACCGGCCCGTAGTAGGGATTGATCGCCGCGTTGTTGACGTGCACGTCGAGGCGCCCGAACTCTGACTCGACCCGCGAGAAGAACGTCTCGATCTGGTCGGCCTTGCCGGAGTGGCAGGCGATCGCGTGCGCCTTGCCGCCGGCGGAACGGATCGACTCCGCGACTCGATCGAGTGCGTCCTGCTTGCGCGACGAGACGATCACGGTGGCGCCCCGCTCGGCGAAGGCGCGAGCGATTGCTTCGCCGATGCCGCGGCTCGCGCCATTCACCGTCGCGATCCGTCCTTCCAGGCTGAAGTTGACCACTTTCTCTCTCCTCTTCGCGCTCTGAGAGGCGATTGTTCCGGCCGGGATGGCAGGAGGCTAAGATAGAACAGTCAATCTAGTGCAGCACGACGCCACGAGGCCGTCCGGCTGCCGGTGGAGGTGGCTCTGATGCGGCCTTCGGAACGATGGGTTGCCCTCTCGATAGCGCTCGCGCTCCTGGCCGCTCCGCGCGCCGCGAAACCAGCCGATCGGCCCCCGAACATCATCGTCATTCTCGCCGATGACCTCGGGATCGGCGACGTCTGCGCCTACGGCGCCTGCGACGCGGGTCGCGCCACACCGAATCTCGACGCGCTGGCGGCGAGCGGCATCCGGTTCACCAGTGGATACGTCGCTGCCCCGATCTGCAGCCCGTCGCGCGCCGCGCTCATGACCGGCCGCTATCAGCAGCGCTTCGGCCACGAGTTCAACCCCGACGGCATCGAGCGCGGCCAATCGCAGAGCCTCGGTACGCCCGTCACCGAGATCCTGTTCCCCACCTACCTGGAGCCGCGAGGGTACGCGAGCGGGATCATCGGCAAGTGGCATCTCGGCCCGGCGCCGCCCCAGAACCCGGTGGTACGCGGCTTCGACGAGTTCTTCGGCTTCCTGCACGGCGCCAAGCTCTACTACCCGACCGTCGACGAGCCGGGCATCCACCAGATCGCCGAGGCTCCGGTCAAGGGCAAGGAGAAGACCGAACAGAACCCGCTCAATCCGATGATGCGCGGCCGCGAGCCGACCACCGAGCCGGGCTACCTCACCGACGCGTTCGCGCGCGAGGCGGTGTCGTTCATCGAGCGCCATCGCGCGCAGCCCTTCTTTCTGTACGTGCCATTCAACGCCCCCCACACGCCGCTCATGGTCGATGACGAGCGCTATGACCGATTCGCCGGCGTCGGCGACGAGACCCATCGCATCCACGCCGCGATGATGGGCGCCCTCGACGACGGCGTGGGGAAGATCGTCGCCGCCCTGCGGAGCGCCGATCTGCTCGAGGACACGCTGATCTTCTTCATCAGCGACAACGGTTGCCCGACCAACATCGCGGCCTGCTCCAACGCGGACCTACGCGGCGGCAAGCGCGTCCTGTTCGAAGGCGGCATCAACGTCCCCTTCCTCGCCTCCTGGCCGGGGACCATCGCTCCCGGCCGCGTCGTCGACGAGCCGGTGATCACGCTCGACCTGCTGCCGACCGCGCTCGAGCTCGCCGGCGTGAAGCCTCCGACCGATCGCGAGCTCGACGGCAGGAGCCTGGCGCCGCTTCTGCGTGGCAAGGTCGAGAGCCTCGGTCGTGAGGCGCTCTTCTGGCGGCACGGCACCAACTGGGCGGTGCGGGCCGGATCGATGAAGCTGATCGGATTCAGCGGCCACGCGCCGCTCCTCTTCGACCTCGCCAGCGAGGCGGGCGAGAGCCGCGACCTCGCCACGGCGAAGGCTGACGTGGTCGCCTCGCTCGAGCGGCTCTATCGCGCCTGGGAATCGAAGCTGGTCGAACCGCTCTGGGATTCGGGCGGGTCGATCTGGGTCTCGCTCGACGATCTCATGGCCGGCAAGCCGATGAAGCCGATCAAGGGTCCGCCGCCGCATCCGGGTGCAGTGGAGATCCCATGACTCGGATCGTTCGCGCGACTCTCGGCGTGGCGCTGGCCGCGAGTGTGGCGGCGACCGACGTCGCGCGCGCCGCGGCGTCGGACCAGGATCCGCTGATCGCTCACGTCGCGGCCGGCGAGCTGCGCGGCATGGCCTCCGCCAGCGACGCCTCGATCCGCGTCTATCGTGGCGTGCCGTTCGCGGCACCCCCGGTGGGTCCGCTCCGGTGGCGACCGCCGGCGGCTGTCGCTTCCTGGCAGGGCGCGCGCGAGGCCACCACGTTCGCGCCGCCGTGCGCGCAGACCGAGCGGCCGGGCCGCGCCGGGGGCGCGGTCATCGGCAGCGAGGACTGCCTCTACCTCAATGTGTGGACCGGAGCCACGCCCGGCGCGCGCCGTCCGGTCCTGGTGTGGATCCACGGCGGCGGCATGCGTCGCGGCTCCGCTTCGGACCCCGCTCGCGACGGCAGCGCGCTCGCGGCGCAGGGGCTCGTCGTGGTGAGCGTCGCCTACCGGCTCGGAGTCCTCGGCTTCTTCTCGCATCCCCTGTTGAGCGCCGAATCCGAGCACGACTCCTCGGGCACGTACGTCGTGCTCGACCTGGTGGCGGCGCTGCGGTGGATCGCCGACAACGTCGATGCCTTCGGCGGCGATCCGTCGAACGTCACCATCTTCGGTCAGTCGGGCGGCGCCCGCGCGGTGCAGTACCTCCAGGCCACGCCGCTCGCGCGCGGGCTCTTTCAGCGCGCGATCGCGCACTCGAGCGGCAGCTTCGAGGAGCGCACCTATCTGCGCGACCCACCGACCGGCGGTGAATCGGCGGAGGCCGTGGGGGAGCGCTGGGCGGCGGCGCTGCTCGATGGACGGCAAGCGGCGGCGACAGGCGGCGATCGCTTGGCGGCGCTACGCGCGTTGCCGGTCGAGCACGTGGTCGGGGTGATCGAGGGCTTGCTGCCGCACTACTCGCTTCCGGTCGACCGCTGGGTGCTGCCCGACACCACCCGGAGCTTGTTCGCGGCGGGCAAGCAGACCGACGTCCCGATCCTGGTGGGGTGGAACGGCAACGAAGCCGCCGGCATGGCGGACTCCGCTCGCGCGCCAGGCGACGCCGCCGAGTTCGCGACTCGCGTCGTCGAGGAGTTCGGCGACTCGGCGACGGGCTTCACCGAGCTCTATCCGCCGGGCGACGATCCGCGCGCCGCCTTCCTGCGCGGCTACGGCGTCGAGACCTTCGGCTGGAACATGCGGGCGTGGGCGCGCGCGATGCGGACGGTGCGATCGCCGGCGTTCTTGTACCACTTCGAGCGGAGTCCGTCGACGCCGCCCGGCACCCTGGCGCGCCATGGCGCCGAGCTCGCCTACGTGTTCGGGAATCTTGATTCGGAGAAGCAGGGGAGCGCCGCGGATCGCGAGCGTGCGCGGTTGATGATGAGCTACTGGATCGCGTTCGCGACCGCCGGCGACCCCAACGCCGCTGTCGATCGGCGCCCCGGTGACGCCGCAGTGGAGCGCCCGCGCTGGGAGCGCTACACCGCCGAGACCGACCAGACCATGGTGTTCGGGGAGACAGTGGAGCTCCGCCGCGGCGTGCGTGCCACCGAGCTCCAGTTCTTCGACGACTTCTTCGAGGCTCAGCTCAGCTCGGACGCTGGCCCTTGAGGCCGTGCTTCTCGAGCACCGGCACGATCTCGTCGGGATCGAAGTAGAACGGTCCCATCTTGCCCTTGTAGACGATCTTCCCATCGGCGCCGAGGACGTAGATGCGCTCCGGCCACGCGGCGTAGGCGGCGTTCGCCGTGTTGCTGATGTCGTCGACCAGGATGGTGGTCTTGGTACCCATCGCCTCCTGGAACGCCTTGGCCAGGATCAGCCGCTCCTCGAACGTCTGCGGCTGATTGAAGACGACGTTGCCGACCTTGTTCTTCTCCACCTGCCACTCGTCGTCTGCGTGCGCTTCCTTGATGTAGATGTAGGCGAAGTCGGCGACGTCGGAGTACTTCTTGGCCAGATCTTCCATGCGGGCCACACGGGCCCGGAAGGGCGGTCACGTATAGCTGCCGAACAGCAGCACCAACGGACGGCTGCTGTGGAGCTGCGAGAACCTGACTTTGCCCGAGCCGTCTAGGCGCTCGAGCTCGAGATCGGGGGCGAGGTCGCCCACCTGGAGGATCCCCTCGGAGCGGATATCGTATTTGCCGATCTTGATGTAGGCCCGCTTCTGCGCCTCGCGACGAGCGACGAAAAAGGCGCCGGTCGAGACCGCGGCGATGACCAGCACGGTAATCAACGAGCGGACTTTTGATTGCATGACGAAAGGCTAGCAGGCGTAAGATAGACCAGTCAATCTAGACGCTCGAACCGAAGGGGTCGGCCATGTTTCGACGCCTAGCGCAGCTTCTGCAACTTGGTGTGAGCTCGATCGTCGTCGTCGCCGCAACCTTCGCGGCCGCACCGCCCGGAGCGCCGGCGCCGCCCCAGTCGAAGGAGGAGCGCGAAGCCGCTGGCGACCGGCGGCGCGATACCGCCGGGGCCGACTTCGAGAAGCAGGGCGTCGTCGCCGGCCAGCAGATCCCGGATCTCGAGGTGGTCACACTGGAAGGAAAGCCTACTCGCCTCGCCACACTTTGGCAGGAGAAGCCGACCTTGCTCGTCACCGCGTCGCTCACCTGCGGTCGCGCGCGGGAGCGCCAGCCGTGGGTGACCGAGGTGGCGAAGAAGTACGCCGATCGCATCAACGTCGCGGTTCTCTACACGCTCGAAGCGCATCCGGTCGGCGACCCCTCTCCCTATGCCGAGTACTCGCCGGAGCTCGAGAATCCGGAGCATCCGGGAGAGCGTCCGGGCGGCAATGTGCACGAGGACGGCTTTCCCCGTCGTCAGCCCACCGATCTCGAGGGACGCGAGACGCTGGCGCGCGAGTTCGTCGAGCTCTTCGACTTCGCGGGACCGGTGGTCATCGACACGATGGGCAATCAGGGGTGGGAGGCGCTCGGGGCCGGGCCGAACATGGGCTTCCTGATCGGGCGCGACGGCAAGGTCGC
>DATAFT010000401.1:0-4939 GCA_036257295.1 Thermoanaerobaculia bacterium | reverse complement strand
CGCGGCTGCTCGGGCTGTTAGCATCGCGACCCCGCCTAGCGAGGAGCGTGTGAGGAAGGAGCCCCTGTCACGCATGTGCCGCCTCATCGCAGCCGCGATCGCGCTGCTGACCGTAGTTCCCGCGAGCGCCGCTCCCCGCAGCAAGGCGGCGACCGGCGCGATCGCCGAGCAGGTGAAGGCCGCACTCGCCGGCGGCACGCAGCGCTTCGATCACCGCGCCTGGAGCACGCTCCTCGCCGGCGCCGTCGACGAGCACGGACAGGTCAACTACCGCTTCTTCCAGACCCGGCGCGCCGACCTCGACCGCTACCTGGCCGCGCTCGCGGCGGTGAACCTGTCGAAGCTCGGGCCCGCCGAGCTGGAAGCTCTCCTCATCAACGCCTACAACGCGATCACCGTCGCCTCGATCCTGGCGCATCCCGGTGTCACCACCATCCGCGACATCGACGGCGTCTGGGACGAAGCCGAGCACCGGGTCGGCGGCTTCGAGGTCACGCTCGACGACATCGAGCACGCGCTGCTGCGGCCCTTCTTTCGCGACCCCCGCATCCACTTCGCCGTCAACTGCGCGTCGGCCTCTTGCGCCCCGCTGCCGCGATGGGCGTTCGAGGGTGCCACGCTCGACCGCCAGCTCGACGAGCGCGCTCGTCTGTTTCTCTCCGATCAGCGCAACGTGAAGCTCGAAGGTGGGACGCTCATGCTGTCGCGGTACTTCGACTGGTACGGCGGCGACTTCACCGCCGAGGGCTGGAAGCCGCGGGCGGCGACGATTCCGGAGTTCGTCGCGCTCTACTCGACGCCCGACGTCGCGGCCCGCATCCGATCGGCGGGACCGCTCGAGCTCGAGTTCTTCGACTACGACTGGGCGCTCAACGCGTCGGTACCGCCGCGGTCGCGCTGACCGCGGCGGGCGGAGTCAAGCTCCGCCCCTGCCCTTCCTGGCTCCGGGATCCGTTTTCGGAACGAACGCCTTCATCAGGTCTTCCCACCCCTTGACCGCGGGCATCCAGGTCTCGAGCATGCGCTCTGGATCCATGCGGTCGAGCGCGGCGCGCATGCGGGTCTCGATCTCCGAGTAGAGCGCCTTCTGCACCGACTCGACGTCGGGGAGGCCGAGGAAGGTGCGCGCTTCCTGCGGCGTGCAATCGATGTCGATCTTGAACTTCATCCGATTCCTCACGTGCGATAGTTTCCCCATCATGACGGATCTGTACGCTTCCATGCACGACGAGCTGGTGGCCTGGCGCCACGACTTTCACCGCCACCCCGAGATCGCCTTCGAGGAGGTGCGCACCTCCGCGCTGGTGGCCGAGCGCCTCGAGTCGTTCGGCATCGAGGTCCATCGCGGCCTGGCCAAGACCGGTGTCGTCGGCACGCTTCGATCGGGGCGCTCCGAGCGCGCGATCGGGCTGCGCGCCGACATGGACGCGCTTCCGATCCAGGAGCGCACCGATCTGCCCTATCGCTCGACCCGGGACGGCGCCATGCACGCCTGTGGCCACGACGGTCACACCACCATGCTGCTCGGCGCCGCCCGTTATCTGGCCGCCACCCGCGACTTCGACGGCATCATCCGCTTCATCTTCCAGCCGGCCGAGGAGAACGAGGGCGGCGGCAAGGTGATGATCGCCGATGGCCTGTTCGAGCGCTTTCCGGTCGAGCGGATCTACGGACTGCACAACTTCCCGGGTCTGCCGGAAGGCGCCTTCGCCATGCGCGTCGGCGCCATCTTCGCGGCCTACGACAAGTTCGAGATCGTGGTGCGAGGCCGCGGCGCGCACGCCGCGCTGCCGCACGTCGGCATCGATCCGCTGCCGATCGCGGCGCACATCATCACCGCGCTCCAGAGCGTGGTGTCGCGCCGCCTCGACCCGCTCGATCACGCCGTGATCTCCGCCACCGAGATCCACGGCGGCGACACCTGGAACGTGATCCCGGAACACGTCACCATCCGCGGCTGCACCCGCTCGTTCGTGCCCGAGATCCAGGACCTGCTCGAGAGCTCGATGCAAACCATGGTGCACCGCATCTGTGAGGCGCACGGCGCCGCCGCCGACTTCCGCTACATGCGCGGCTACCCGCCGACGGTGAACACCGCCGAGGAGGTCGAGATCGCGGCGGGTGTGGCGGAGCGGCTGGTCGGTCCGGCCAAGGTCGATCGCGACGTCCGTCCCACCATGGGATCGGAGGACTTCGCGTTCATGCTGCAGCGCAAGCCCGGCTGCTACGTGCTGCTCGGCGCGGGGCCGGGGCCGATGTGCCACCACCCCAAGTACGACTTCAACGACGCCATCCTGCCGGTGGGAGTGCGGTACTGGAGCACGCTGGCCGAGACCGAGCTGGCGGTGCAGGGCGCACGCGCCGCCGCGAGCTAGGTCTTGTCTTTGCGGCGTTCCAGGAACTGCCGCGTTCGCAGCAGCGGCTCGTCGCTCTCGTAGGCGCGCCCGAAGATCTCGATTCCCGCCTCGATCGCGCGCTCGAGCGGCAGGCGCTCCCAGAGGTCGATCAGCTCCTTCTGCAGGCGGATCGCGCGCGGGCCGGCGCGCAGGATCGCCGACACCCACTCCTCCACCGAGACGTCGAGATCGCGGCGCGCCACCACGCGCTCGACCAGTCCCCAACCCGCGACTTCGCGCGCCATGAACGATCGACCGGCGTACACCAGCTCCTTGGTGCGTCCCCAGCCGATGAGCTGAGGCAGCAGCGCCGCCTCCACCACCGACGGGAAGCCGAGCTGGACCTCGGGCATACCGAACTGCGAGTCCTCCGCCGCGACCCGCAGATCGCACGAGGCGGCCACCTCGAGCCCGGCGCCGAGGCAGTAGCCGGAGATCTTGGCGATCACCGGCACCGGCAGCCCGCGCAGGCCGGCGCAGACGCGGTGCACGCGAGAGATGAACGCGCGCGCGCTGGTGGGATCGAGCCGAGCCAGCTCGCGGATGTCGGCGCCGCCGATGAAGGCGCGATCGCCGCCGCCCTGGAGCACCACGACGCCCACGGCGTCGAGATCCCCCAGCTCGATCAAGCGCTCCTCGAACGCCTCGAGGATGGCCGAATCGAGGATGTTGAGGCGCTCGGGATTGGAGACGGTGAGAGTTGCGACCAGCACCCCTCCGGCACGCTCTGCGAGATGGAGCTCGACCGATCCACGATCGGCGGTGGTGGTGCCAGACGCGTCGCTCATCCCGCCGCCTCTTGCGCCAACGCCACCTCGACGCCCAGCCGCTCGCCCTCGACCACCGGGCCAGTGCCGAGCTCGAGCGCGCCCTCCTCCACTGCCCCTGCTCGCAGCACGTCGGGCAGTACGGCCTGGAGCGCACGCTGCGCCTCGCTCGGCCCCCAAACCCGAAGCGCGGTCACCGGCCAGCGCAGGCTCTTCTTGTCCCGCGTCTTGGCGCCGCGGATCTTCCCGAGCACCTCGGCCGCGATGGCGAAGCTCTCGGGAACGGCCGGCTCACCCGTCGCCGCCATCTCGGCAACCGTCGGCCACGCCGCACGATGGATCGATCCCGACGCCCCGTCCGTTCCCGCGAAGCGCCACGACCACACCTCTTCCGTGACGTAGGGCAGGAACGGCGCGAACAGCCGCAGGAAAACGCGCAACCCGAGATGCAGCGCCGCGGTCGCCGACCGGCGCTCGGGCGTGTCGCTCTCGTCGTAGGAGCGGACCTTCACCAGCTCGACGAAGTCGTCGCAGAAGCGCCAGAACAGCTCCTCGGCCGCCTGGAGCGGCAGCGAATAGTCGAGCTCGTCGAATGCGGCCGTCACGCGCGCGACCAGAGCGCGCAGCTCGGCGACGAACGCGAGATCGAGCTCGACAGAGATGTCCTCGACCGGCACCCGCGAATAGTCGGCGCCGACGCGATCGAGCTGCGACAGCACGAACCGGCTGGCATTCACCAGCTTGGTCGCGAGCCGCTTGCCGACCCGGACCACCTCGGGATCGAAGGTGGTGTCGGTGCCGAGGCGGTGGCGCGCCGCCCAGTAGCGGTAGGCGTCGGCCGAGTACTCGTGGAAGAGGTGCTGCGGCGTCACCACGTTCCCCTTGGACTTGGACATCTTCTTGCGGTCGGGATCGAGCCCCCAGCCGCTGATCGCGATGTGCCGCCACGGGACGGTGCGCTCGTGGAGCCAGGCCTTGACGATGGTGTAGAAGGCCCAGGTGCGGATGATGTCGTGCGCCTGCGGGCGCAGGTCCATCGGGAACATCCGCCGATGCCGGTCGGGGTCGCGGCCCCACCCCGAGATGATCTGCGGCGTGAGCGAGGAGGTCGCCCAGGTGTCCATCACATCGGGATCGCCGACGAAACCGCCCGGCTTGCCGCGCTCCTCCTCGCGGCGCCCGCGCGGCGGCGCCGCCAATGGATCGAGCGGCAGGTCGGCCGCTTCGGCGAGGATCGGGCTCTCATGGTCGACCGAGCCGTCGCCGCGCACCGGATACCAGACCGGGAACGCCACGCCGGCGAAGCGCTGCCGACTCACGCACCAGTCCTGATTCAAGCCCTCGACCCAGTGCTCGTACCGCGCGCGCATGTGGGCGGGGTGCCACTGGATCCTGCGGCCCTGCTCGAGCAGCTCGTCCTTGATGTCGAGGATGCGCACGAACCACTGGCGTGCCGGCATGAACTCGAGCGGGCGATCCCCCTTCTCGTAGAACTTGACCGGGTGCTCGACCGGTCTCGGCTCGCCTACCAGCGCTGCATCGCCGCCCGACGCGGAGCTGCCGGGCTGGGCCAGCAGCTCGATCACTCGCCGGCGCGCCTGCTCCACCGACTTGCCGACCAGCTCCGCGTGCGCGGCGTTGGCTCGCTCGGCGTCGCGGCTGGCGAACGGCTCGCGGGCGTAGTCGGCGGCGACGATGCGCCCGTCGGGCGCGATGAGCTGGCGCAGCGGCAGACTCTTCGCCTTCCAGAACTCGACGTCATTGGCGTCGCCGAAG
>DATAFT010000390.1:0-2936 GCA_036257295.1 Thermoanaerobaculia bacterium | reverse complement strand
ACGCGCTCGAGCTCGGCCGGGTCGGTGTCCTCGACGCTCTGGCCGCGGCTGGCGATGCCGGCGTTGTTGACCAGGATGTCGACGTCGCCGAGGTCGCGGGCGATCGAGTCCACCATGCCAGCGCTCGCTTCGTGGTCGTCGACCGATCCGGCGTAGGCGCGGGCGCGGCGGCCCAATGCTTCGATGGCGGCGACAGTCTCGCGCGCGGCGTCCTCGTCTTTCCGGTAGTTGACGGCCACGTCGGCGCCGTCCTCCGCGAGTGCCATCGAGATGGCGCGACCGATACCCCGTCCGCCGCCGGTCACCAAGGCGATCCGTCCCGCGAGCGTCATCGAGCGACCTCCTCCCGCCGAAAGAAAACGAACCGCCGCATGGTATCCCGCCCGCCATCGGCGTCTCTAGGCGACCGATCTGGTCCGCCGGATCGGATCGCCCCATGTAGTGGCTCAGCAGGGCGATGACACACTGCCTTTCTCAGCGCCCTGCTGAGCGGTAAAGTGCGGCCTTCACCAACCCTGGAGACTCACATGGCGCTCGATCCTCAAGTGAAGGCGGTGCTCGACATGCTCGCGGCGGCCGGTGGCCCGCCCCTCGAACAGATGGAGGTGCCGGCGGCGAGGGAGATGTATCTGGCGATGCGGCCGCCCACTGCTGGCGCGGAAGTGGGACGGGTCGAGGATCGCAAGATCCCGGGAGGCGACGCCGGCGTCGAGATCCCGGTGCGGATCTACACGCCGGGAGGCGACGGCCCGTTTCCGATCGTCGTCTACTTCCACGGCGGTGGCTGGGTGATCGGCGACCTCGAGACCCATGACCACTGGTGCCGGTCGCTCGCGAGCGGCGTGCCCGCGGTCGTGGTCTCCGTCGACTACCGGCTGGCGCCGGAGACGCGATTCCCGGCGGCAGCGGAGGACTGCTTCGCGGCGACGCGCTGGGCGGCGGCGAACGCGAAGTCGCTGCACGGCGATCCGGCTCGGCTCGCGGTCGCCGGCGACAGCGCGGGAGGAAACCTGAGCGCGGCCGTGGCGCAGATGGCGCGAGATCGCGGCGGTCCGGCGATCGCGTTCCAACTGCTGCTCTGTCCGGTGACCGAATACGGCTTCGACACGGCGTCGTACCGCGACAACGCGGATGGATATCTGCTCACCAAGAGCGGCATGGCGTGGTTCTGGCACCTCTACCTGGGGGACCCCGCAAAGGAGGGCCGCGACCCGCGCGCTTCGCCGATGCGAGCGCAGAGCCTGGCCGGCCTCCCGCCCGCGCACGTGGTCACCGCCGAGTACGACGTGCTGCGCGACGAGGGCGAAGCTTACGCTGCGAAGCTCCGTCAGGCGGGCGTGCCGGTGACGTCGAAGCGATACGACGGCCAGATCCACAACTTCTTCACCATGGCCCACGTGCTGACCCAGGGCGCCGCGGCGGGTGAAGAGATCTCGGGCGTGCTGCGGCGCGCGCTCGCGGCGCGGGGTGCGGGGGCGTAGCGACGATGATCAGTCACGTCGTCCTGATCCGGCTGCGCGGCGGGCTCGGTCGCGAACGCGAGGAACGGTTTCTGGCCCAGGCGCGTGAGGTGCTGGGGCCGATTCCGGGCGTGCGAAATCTCAAGGTCGGGCGCAACCTGCGCCCCGACGGCACTCACCCATTCGCGTTGGTGATGGACTTCGACGACGAAGCCGCGCTCAAGGCCTATCAGGTACACCCGGAGCACCAGCGGTTCCTCGCCGACATCATCGGGCCGATCGTCGAGGACAAGCAGGTGGTCGACTACGTGATTCCCTAGCCATCACATTGGGCGATCCGATCCGGCGGACCGGATCGGTCGCCTAGGAGCCGCTTCGAACGCAGAGCGCGCGCTGGTAGTTGGTCGCCGTCGGCGCGGTTGCGAGCTGGCGCCCCGAGCTGAAGAAGAAGCTCCAGGCGACGCCGCGGTTCTCGTAGCGCATCGACGAGCTCCAGATCCCCGGCGCCGTGAGCGCGAACGACGAGTCCATGCGCAGCGGATAGGGCTTGCCCCGATAGAGGTAAGTCGGCGGCGAGTCGACGTTCTCGTCGTAGATCCCCTCGAGCTCTTCGATGGTGGGCAGCCGCCAGTCGTCGTGGTCGGCCAGGGTCAACTCGTCGCAGAACGCCTTGGCGCCCTTGAAGTCGACGTCGGCGCCGTTGTCCTTCTGCGACCACTCGAGGGACGTCTTGGTGTCGCGGACCGCGCCGTCCGCTGCCTCGAAGCGGGCGGACCCCGCGGCGAACGCGAGCAGCACGAGTGAGAAGACCGTGGTCATGGGCGACCCCTCCTTGGCGAGGATTGCTCCGACGGCGGAGATGCTAGCGCAGAACCGAGTCCTCGGCGGAAGCGTGACAGCATACGGCGTGCCCCCGACGCGCTGGCTGACCGTCGTGCTGGTGACTGCTTCACTGGCCGCAGCCGCCGAAAACGGACGGCCGCGCGAGTACTGGACGGCGATCGCGTCGAGCGACTACACCGTGCCGCCGGGGGTGCAACCCTACGAGCTCCTGGTCGAAATGAACGAGCTGCTCGCCTCACCGGACCCGGTGCTGCGCGACGAGGTGGCATACGGCGCGGCGGCGCGCTGGGTCTATCGCAAACGCCTGCTGTCGGCGGACGAGCAGCTACGCCTCGTCGAGCTGTGGCGTGGCAACCTCGCTGCCGGCATCGGCGAGCGAGGCACCGACTCGGTGCTGCGCCGCTCGTTCAGCGCGCTCAACCTGTCGCTTCTCGCTGCGCTCGACAACGAGGCGCCGTTCCTGAGCCGGAGCGACTTCGACGGTTTGCTTTCGGCTGCGCTCGAGTACTCGAGACGGGAGCGCGACACCCGCGGCTACGACCCGGCCAAGGGCTGGATGCACGCCGCCGGCCACACCGCCGATCTCTTGAAGTTCCTGGCGCGCAATCCGCGGCTGGCGGTCGCGGACCAGCG
>DATAFT010000355.1:0-5514 GCA_036257295.1 Thermoanaerobaculia bacterium | reverse complement strand
GAGATCCGGATGCATTCCTCCTTCTTCTGGTACCCGACCAGCCGAGGCTTCGACCCCTGCCGCGGACGCTTCGCCTACGCCGGCGGCTGCGGCCCCCGGTCCGAGCGCAGCGAGCGCTCGTTCGCGCCGGACGGCGAGGGATTCGGGACCTTCATGTCGGACCTTCATGACGCCGCGTTCGGCGCCGGCGGTTTCGGCGTGCCGCGCCCACTCCGGTTCCTGGCTTGGCGGCTCGGGCTCGATCGCGATCAGGTGGCGGAAGTCGCCAAGGTGCTCGATCGCGTCAAGCTCGAGCGCGCGCAGGCCGGCGTCGATCTGCAACGCGCGGCGAGCGAGATCGCCGATGCCCTCGAAGGTCAGGAGTTCGATCGCGAGCGGGCGGAGCGAGTCCGCACTCTGCGGCTCGAGGCGTCGCGACGCGTTCAGGACGCCCTGGCGCGCGCCGTCGAGGATCTCCATCGCATCCTCGACGACCAGCAGCGCGGGCGCCTCGCCACTCTGATCCGCACCGGCGCTCTCAAGCTCTAGCGACGCCGCGACCGGCGCGATCGTTCTCGTTCCTGCGGGCCTCCAGGCGGACACTGCGGATAGGATCCGGCCGCCTGGAGGCCAACGCATGACGTACAAGACGCTTCGTTTCGCCACCGAAGACGGCCTGGCGCGCATCACGCTGTCTCGGCCCGACAACGCCAACGCGCTCGACCTCACCATGATGCGCGAGCTGATGCAGGTGGCGATCGCCTGCGACGAGGACGCGTCGGTGCGCGCGATCCTGATCGATTCGGAGGGGAGGCTCTTCTGCGCCGGCGGCGACCTCGCCGAGTTCGCGCGCGCGGGCGATGAGCTCCCAAAACTGCTCAAGGAAGCGACCGTGTATCTCCACGCCGCGATCTCGCGCCTGGTGCGCACGCGGGCGCCGGTGATCGCAGCGGTGCAGGGCCATGCAGCCGGCGCCGGGTTCTCCCTCGCCATGGCCTGCGATCTGGTGCTCGCTGCCGCGTCGTCACGCTTCACGATGGCTTACACCCGGGCGGGGCTGGTGCCCGACGGCGGGTCGACCTACTTCCTGCCACGCGTGATCGGCCGGCGCCGCGCGCTCGAGCTGATGCTCACCAACCGGACGCTGTCCGCGGCGGAAGCTCTCGACTGGGGCCTGGTGACCCGCGTGGTCGAGGACGACCAGCTCGCGGCCGAGGCCCTCCGGCTCGCGCGCGAGATCGCGCAGGGCCCGACCGGCGCCTTCGGCGGCGTCAAGCGCGTGGTGCTGTGCAGCGAGAGCGAGACGCTCGAGTCGCAGATGGAGATCGAGGCCCGCGCCATCGCCGACGCGGCGCGGTCGGCCGACGGGCAGGAGGGGATCCGCGCCTTCCTCGCCAAGAAGCCGCCTCGGTTCAGCGGGCGATAGACCGTCGCGAGCTTGAACAGCCCACGGCCCGGCGCTACCGTGAGAGCAGCTGCCGAGCTGTTCAGCGGACCTTCATCGTGGGAGGTTTCATGGGGATCATTTCGCGCGACCGTTGGTTCATCGCAACCTTCGCCACCATCGTGATGCTCTTCGGAGCCGCGGTGACGCAGGCACAGAACCGTGGCAATGCCCCCAACATTCTCCTGCTCGACAACTGCGAGGAGGACGATGCGGACTGGGACACGGTGGGCGGCTGCCCCGAGGGCGACAGGCCGGGCCTGCAATCGTATGACGGGAACGTCACGCTCGACGAGTTCTTCGCGCTGCTGACGTCTCCGCTCACGCCGGCGGGTCACATCGTCGGGCATCCGTCGTGGCGCATGGAGCCGACGTACATCACCGTCCGGGAGGGTCAGTCTCTGCGCGTCAGGAATCTGGGTGGGCGCACTCACACCTTCACCGAAGTGGAGGAGTTCGGCGGGGGATTCGTGGGCGATCTCAATGGTGACCTGGAGACGGCGCCCGAGTGCGGCGCCGTGGATGCCCCGGCCGACGACCTGGTGTTCATCGAACCGCGTCGGACCGTGCGGCTCGAGGGGGAAGAAGAGGCGGGGGTCGAGAAGTACCAGTGCTGCATCCACCCCTGGATGCGTATGGTGATTCGCGTGGAAGAGTAATCAGCCGTTCGTCGCCGCATCAACCGCCGGGCTCGGCGGCTGATGCGGGTCGATCGACACGCCCAGCTTGCGACAGGCTGCCGGCAGGACCTCTTCCGCCGGCACCGCGAGGTGTCGCAGCGTCCGCACCGGTTGGCGGTGCGCGCCGGGATCGATCGAGAGCATGGCGGCGCCGGTGGCGAGCCCGCTCTGCAGAATGACGTCGGTGACGCCAACCGAGAAGCTGGTGCCGACGAAGACGATGGTCGAGGCCTCGACCGCAGCCGACAACAGGCGGTTCCACTGGTAGTCCTCGTGGTCGCCGTAGAACTCGTCGAACCACAGCACGTGGGGCCGTAGCGGCGCTTCGCACTCCGGGCAGCGCGGCAGCGTGTCGAACGACGGATCGTTCATGAACGCGGCGACGTCCTGTCGCCCGAACTGGATCGATCCTCGCGGCGCACCCAGGCGGCACCGCGGCGACGAGCAGCGCACCCGGTCGGCGCTGCCGTGGACCTTGATCATCCGCGCCGTGCCCGCGGCCTCGTGCAACGTGTCGACGTTCTGCGTGACCAGCAGGAAGTCCTCCCCGCGCTCGCCGCGCACGCGGTCGATCGCCGCGATCGCGCGGTGCGCCGGGTTGGGACGCGCGTCGCGCACCAGGTCGAAGCGGTCGAGGTAGAAGCGCCAGCTCTCGACCGGGTCGTTCTGGAAGAACTCGAAAGTGGCGAGCTCGGTGAGGTCGCTCTTCCAGATCGCACCCGGATCGGTGCCGCGAAAGGTCGGGATGCCGCTGGCGAGGCTCACGCCGGCGCCGGTGACGACCAGCAGCTTGCCCGAGCAGGAGTCGAGCGCGTCGGCGAGCTCCCGGGTGGCCTCGCCGAGATCGCGGATCGTCATCGCTTCGAGTGTACGCGTGCTACGACCCGCTGCCCGCGCTGGCCGCTGCGGCGGCCTTCTGCTGGTAGCCCTTGCCGCGCACGACCCGGCCCGGCGTGGCGCCGGTGTGCTCACCGTCGCGCAGCACCTGCACGCCGTTGACCCACACGTGCTTGACCCCGGTCGAGTACTGGTGGGGCTCCTCGAAGGTGGCGTGGTCCTGGATGGTCGCGGGATCGAACACCACGACGTCGGCGAAGTAGCCCGACTCGAGCTTGCCGCGGTCGCCGATGCCGAGGTTCTCGGCCGGTAACGTGGTGAGCTTGCGGATCGCCTCCTCGAGTGGAATCAGCTTCTCGTCGCGCACGTACTTGCCGAGCAGACGCGGCACGTTGCCGTAGGCGCGCGGGTGCGTGCTGGCGTCGAGGAACACGCCTTCCGGCGCCATCGAGCCGGCGTCGGAGCCGAAGCTCACCCACTCGAGCGGAATCTGCTTCTTGATGTTGTCCTCGCCGATCATGAAGTAGACGGCCTCGACGCGGCTGCGGTCCTCGATCACCAGGTCGATCGCGGTCTCCCACGCTTCCTTGCCGCGCTCGGTGGCGACCTGGCCGAGCGTCTTGCCGATGTGGGAGCGCAGCTCGGGCTGGCGGAACCCGACCAGCAGGATGCCCTCGGGGCCGGCCGAGAGGAACATGTTCTCCCAGGCGTCGGTCGGCGTGTTCATCTCCTGCCCGAGCTTCTTGCGGATGCCGGGGTCCTTCATGCGCTCGATCCAGGCGTCGAGCCCGCCTTCCTGCACCCACGGCGGCATGGTGGCGTCGAGGCCGGTCGAGCCGGCGACGTAGGTGTACATGTCGGCGGTGATGCGCAGGCCCTCGGCGCGGGCCTGCTCGACCTTCGCGATCGCCGCATCCATCTTGCCCCAGTTCTCCTTGCCTGAAGCCTTGAGGTGGTAGATCTCGGCCGGGAGCTTCGCTTCGCGCGAGATGCGGATCAGCTCGTCGATCCCTTCGAGTAGCCGCGCGCCCTCGCTCCTCATGTGCGAGATGTACATCCCGTCGTACTCCGCCGCCACCTTGCAGAGCTCGATCAGCTCCTCGGTCGAGGCATAGAACGCCGGGGCGTAGATCAGCGACGACCCGACGCCGAGCGCCCCTTCCTCCATCGCCTGGCGCACCAGGGCGCGCATGCGGTCGAGCTCCTCCGGCGTCGGCGGCCGGTCGTCGTAGCCGACCTCGTGCACGCGCACGGTGGTGGCGCCGACGAAGGACGCGATGTTGGGCGAGACACCCTTGTGCTCCATGTACTCGAGGTACTCGCCCAGGGTGGTCCACTGGATGTCGTAGCGGATCCAGTCCTGCTGCTCGAGGTTGGTCTTCTTCATCTCGTCGTTCCAGGGGCCCATCGAGGTGCCTTCGCCGAACACCTCGAGCGTCACCCCCTGGCGGATGTCGCCCTGTGAGCGGCCGTCCTGGATCAAGGTCGAGACCGCCCAGCTCAGCATGTTGACGAAGCCGGGCGCCACCGCGAGGCCGGTGACGTCGACTTCGGTGGTGCCCTTGGCGCGACCGAGGTCGCCGATGGCGGCGATGCGGTCACCCGAGATGGCCAGGTCGCCGACGACGCCGGGAGACCCGGTGCCGTCGTAGACGGTGCCGCCACGCAGGATCAGGTCGTAGTGAGTGGTGGGGGCGCAGCCGATCGCGGCGATGGTGAGCGTGAGGGACGCGAGGAGAGCGCTCCTCAGAAACAGTCGTCGATTCATGGTTCTCCTGGGGGAAAGACGTGGAGAGGATACTCAATTCGGATCGCGCGCCCCGGATCCCGGGCGCATCCCCGATCCGGTATCGTCGCGCCGGGTGACGATCCTCCGGAGCGCGCGTCGTTGGTGCGGGATCCCGATCGTGGTCGGGGTGCTGGCCGCGATGGTCTGGCTCGCGGGCTGCGGCAAGGCGGTACCGCGGCCGATCCTGCTGTTCGCGGCGGCCAGTCTCGAGGATTCGATCCTCGAGGTCGCTACCGCCTTCACCAGCCGCACCGGCACCGGTGTGGCACTCAACACGGCGGGCTCGAACGTGCTGGCGCAGCAGATCGAGGCGGGCGCGCCCGCCGACGTGTTCGTGTCGGCAGACGCGCGCTGGATCGACGAGCTCATCGCCAGCGGCTCGCTCGATCCTGCTTCGCGCCGCGAGCTCCTGAGCAACCGCCTGGTGGTGGTCGCCCATTCCGGCGCCGGCTACTCGCTCGAGAGCCTGTCGCTGATCGGCTCCCTGCCCTTCCGCTACCTCTCGATCGCCGACCCCGATTCGGTGCCGGCGGGCCGTTACGCGCGCTCGCTGCTCGAGCACACGCCGCGTCCGTCCGGCACCGCGTGGGACGAGGTGGCGGCGCGCGTAGCGCCGGCGCCAGACGTGCGCGCGGCGCTGGCGGTGGTGGCCGCCGAGCCCGATGCGATCGGGATCGTCTATCGCAGCGACGTGATGGGTGGGGCGCGTGACGGGAATGGGGGCGCGGGCGGCGGCGGCGGATCGACCCGCGGCGTCGAGGTGCTGCTCGAGATCGAGCGCGAGC
>DATAFT010000348.1:0-2575 GCA_036257295.1 Thermoanaerobaculia bacterium | reverse complement strand
AGATCGTCGACCTGCGCGTTCGCATACCCGCCGTAGTTGCGCCCCTGCCGGTAGCTCTTCGAAGCCAGGAACACCGCCCAGGTGTCGGGGTCGCCGGTGACCTCGACCGCGTCGGCTTGCGCCTGCTGCTCGCGATGCGCGAGACGCTCCTCGTGCACCGCGTTCTCGCGCACCACCGTCGTCATCTCGACGCCGATGCGGCGCAGGTCCTCGCTATAGATGTCGGCCATCTTCACGCCATCGGCGAAGGTCTGCGGCAGCGACAGCTCGAAGCTGAGCTTGACGCGCTTGCCGTCGATCTCGCGGTAGCGCCAGCCGTCTTCGGCGTCGGGAAGCCAGCCCGCCTCCTCCAGCAGTGCTCGCGCGCGATCGAGGTCGAACGCCAGGCGTTCGACGCTCGGGTCGTAGCCGAAGCTGCCCGGACCGAAGATCCCGGCCGACGGCTGATAGACGCCGTAGGTGACGTCGCGGATCACGCGATCCATGTCGTAGGCGTGACCGAGCGCGCGCCGCACGCGCACGTCGGTGAAGAACGGATTCGAGCCGTCCATGTTCCAGCAGATGCGGCCCCAGCGTCCGACCGGACCCCAGCCCTTCACGCCGAAGCGACGGAACTCCTCGTCATCGGTCTGCGTCGCGAACTGCTGCGGCGTGAGCAGGTAGTCGTCGAGCTCGCCCTTCTTGAACAAAAGGAGCGCAAGGTTGCGGTCGGGCTGCGCGCGAAACACGATGCGCTTGAAAGCGGGGCGCTGCGCCGGATCGGGCTGGTCGTCCCACCGCTCGACCACGACGCGGTCGCGCGGCACCGACTCGACGAAGCGGTAAGGCCCGCTGCCCACGATCTCCTCGCGACCGTAATGATTGAAGTACTCGCTCGAACGCAACGTCGGGTCCTTGGCGCGCTCGGCGGGCACGTCCCAGATGTGGCGCGGAATGATGGGAAACGCCAGTGCTCCCAGATTGGTGACGTCGGCGTCGCGGAACCGGTAGAGGAGCGTGCGGTCGTCGACCGCCTCGAGCGCCTCGATCTTGGCCGCGGTGTGCTGGTAGCTCGCCGCTGGGACGCTGGGATCGAGGATCGCCTCCCAGGTGAAGCGCACGTCGGCGGCGGTGAAGGGCTCGCCGTCCTGCCACCGGAGGCCGGGTCGCAGGCGAACGGTCGCGGACCTGAGGTCGGCGGCGAGCTCGCCCTCCTCGACGAGGGTACGGTTCCAGGTCGGCCGCATGCGCACGTCGCGGGTGACGACCGCTTCGAACAGCGCCGAGCTCAGGTAGAGGTCCTCCCAGAACACCGCGAAGATCGGGTTGAGCGAGCGAGGCTCGCCGAGGACGTAACGGACGAGGGTCTCCTCGTCGGCGACCTGCTCGGGGTGCTCGAACGGAAAAGGCTCGAACAAGGACGGCGGGTTGACGAGCGGGTCGCGCGCGGCGTCGAAGGCGGGCGCGGTCGTCCCTGCCGCCGGCGTCGCCGAGCCGCTTCGAGGCGGCGGCGCGCCGCAGCCCCCGATTGCGAGCGCCGCGGTGAGCGCGCCAGCGCCGGCCACGATCCCGAGCTGCCTCATCGAGTGTCCTCTCCCAGCTGCCGAGCGCGCCACGCCGACCTCGGCCGCGTGCAGGCGTCGGTACGTTATCCTGAACGCGATCACTTTTCGGAGCGGGTTGCTGCGGTGGTAGTGGCGACGTTCGATTGGCTCTACCGCTGCGGCCACTCGATTGCTCTCGATAACGCCCCGTGCTAGGGTTTCCGCGTCTTGTTTCAGCGCGCCTTCTCTTCGATGGATCCCGGCGGAGCGCTCGCAATCCGATACCCCACGCGAGCCCCCGCGCAGAGCCCCGCTTGAGGTTCCCGCCACCCGCCTGCCGTCCACCGGCCGTGACTGAGCTTCGGTCCACGGCGCGCACCAACGGCGCGCGCCGCGCGGCAACGGGTCCCACGTCCAGAACCGCCTTCAGCCAACGGCCATAAGGAGCATCGTCATCGCCAGCCGAATCTTCGTGGGGAACCTTCCCTACAACACGACCGAGCATCAACTGCAGAGCGTTCTCGGAGCAGCCGGCGACATCGTCAACGTCGCCATTCCGATCGACCGCGCCACCGGCCGGCCGCGCGGCTTCGCGTTCGTCGAGTTCGCGAACGAGCAGCAGGCGCAGCAGGCCATCAGCAAATTCGACGGCCAGGACTTCGAGGGCCGTCCCCTGCGCGTGAACATGGCCGAGGACCGGCCGCGCCGTCCGTTCGGCGGGCCAGGACCTGGGGGGCCACGCCCGCCCTTCGTCAACACCTTCCCCGATGATCGCGGCGACGGCGACGGCGGCGGCGGCGGACGGGGTGGCGGCGGCGGCGGCTTCGGTGGTGGTGGCGGCGGTCGCGGCCGCGGCAACTCGAAGGGCAGCCGCCGGGGCCTGCGCGCGCGCAAGCGCAGCCTCTGATCGCCTACACCTTGTACCCGCCGTCGACGCTGATCACCTGACCGGTGATCCCGGCCGACTCGTCGGCGGCGAGCAGCGCGGCCATGGGGCCGAGCTCCTCGGGCTCGAGCACGCGGTTCTGTAGCGCTTCGCGCGCGGCGATCGC
>DATAFT010000337.1:0-3420 GCA_036257295.1 Thermoanaerobaculia bacterium | reverse complement strand
AGGTCGGAAACCGGCACGCGGCCGAGCAGCGACTCGTCGAACTCGGGCTCGGTCTCCATCACCGCGTCGCGCAGCGTGGTGTAGCGCTGGCGATAGGCGTCGAGCACGCCCCGCATCGCCGCCGGCGAGGCGAAGTCGTGGAAGCGCACGTGCAGGAGGAGCAGCCCGACCACGGCAGCCTTGTCGATCTCGGGCACCAGGATCACGGTGCGGCCGTCGCTGCGGCCGCGCGCGACGAAGAGGTGGCGCTCGCGCACCACCTGGTGCTTGGTACCGCGCAGCTCGGGGTTGTCCCGGGTGCGCGACGGGATCTCGCGCGCGATACCGCCGCGCGCCTCCACCTCGATCAAGCCCGGATCGCCCAGCTTGCCCTCGACGATGCGATAGCGCGTGAATCCGCGCACGGCCTCGACCGCGGCGTCGAGCCCGGCCAGGGCGCGCAGGTCGCGGTAGGAGAGCAGGTCGCGCGGGACGCCGCTTTCGAGCGCCGCCTTCACCAGCGGCACCACCAGCAGCGCTTCGTCGGTGCGCGAGATCCCCACCGTCACCGTCTTCGCCTGGTGCTTGATGGCGTCGACCGGACGCGTCAGCTCCTCGATCGCGCGCGTGAGCGCCAGCGTCAGGTCCTCGATCACCGCCGACGGCGTCCCCACCCGTCCGTGCTCGACGCCGTACGACTCGAGCGGCGTGGTGCCGCCGACGTAGCGCAGAAGCGAGGTGAGCCGCACCGCGGTCGACGCTTCGAGCTGCCCGTCGTACTGGCCCGCTCCCAGCCCGTCGAGGAATCGTTGGACCGAACCCTCGACCCGCGGCCGGAGCGTCTCGAGCAAATCCTCACCCGGCTTGGCCCCCGCCGCCAACCGCTCGATCTCACCGCGGATCTCGCGCATCGGCAGCGCCAGCCGATCGATCGCGATCGCCGCCTCGTAACCGAACAGGTGCCCGACCATGGTCGCCAGCACGAAGGCGAGGCGCGGATGGCAGGGCGGCACCTCGAGCACGGCCGCGCCCTCGAAACCGACGGCACCGCGGGTCGCGATCACGATCGGCATCGCCTTGTGCGCGCGATAGATCGCGACCTCCTTGGCGACGTCGGCGAGCGTCGAGCCGGAGAGTGCGGCGGCGCACACCAGGATCAGCGGCTCGGCCGAGAGGTCGATGTGCTTCTTGTCCTCGGTGGCGTCGCAGGCGATCGACTTGTAGCAGAGCTCCGACAGCTTGATGCGGATCTCGGCGGCCGCTACGCGGTTGGCGCCGTTGCCGACCACCGCCCAGTAACGCCGCTTGGGAGCGAGTCGAGACGCGGTCTCGGCAATGGTGGCCCGCCCCGCCAGCACCTCTTCCATCGCGGCAGGCAGGTCGCGCAGCGCTTGCACCAGTCGCGACGCCTCGGCGTCGAGAGCGTCGTCGGTGATCGCCTGACGCAACGCCACCGCGAGCAGGAACCCGGCCGCGACCTGCGAGTAGAACGCCTTGGTGGAAGCGACGCTCATCTCGATGTCGCGGCCGTCCGAAGTGAAAAGGACGCCATCCGACTTCGAGACCAGGTCGCTACCGCGCCGATTGACGACCGCCACCACCGTCGCCCCGCGCCCGCGCGCGAGATCGACCGTCCGATTGGTGTCGGTGGTGGTTCCCGATTGACTGATGGCGATCACCAGCGTGTCGCTCATGTCGGGACGCAGGTGGAAGCCGGAGAGCTCGGTCGCGGGCATCGTCCGCACCGTCAGCAGGTCCTCGGGCAACAGGTGCGTGATCGCATCGGCGACGGCCTGACCGGCAACCGCGGCCGTGCCCTGCCCGATCACCACCACGCGCCGGACCGCGCCCGCGCGCAAGCGATCGCGAAGCTTCGCCGGCAGCGCCTCCTCGCCGAGGTGAACGCGCAGCCGCCCGCCCTGGTCGGTTCTGACCTTGCCGCGTAACGTCTTGCGGAACGATCCCGGGGCCTGCGAGATCTCCTTGAGCAGATAGTGCGGATAGTCGCCGCGATGGATGTCGCGCGTCGTCACCTCGGCGCGAAGGAGCTCCTCCGCGCGGACCGGCAGCTCCGTGCCGTCGTAGGCGATGCGCCGGATGCCTTCGAGCGTCCCGGCGCGCCGGCGGTCGAGCACGACGATCTGGCCGCGGCTCGCGGTCGGATTGGCGGGGTTGCCCGGCGTCTCGCCGTCGAGGCGCAGGTAGGTCGAGGTCTGCTCGACCAGACCATAGGGCTCGCTCGCCACCACGAACATGCCGGGGGCTACGCCGACGTACAGCGCCTGCCCGCTGCCGCACAGCGCGAGCAGCAGGAGGTCGGGGTCGGTAGCAGCCTGGGCCGCGATCGCCACCGACCCGCGGAACGACGCCACCGTCTGGCGGAACGCCTCCTCGAGCGGGAGACCGCGCGCCAGGCGCCGCGACACCAGCATCGGAATGATCTTGGCGTCGGTGGTGATGGCGTTGGCGATCCGCAGGCCCTCGGCATCGCGTAGCTCGACGTAGTTGTCGACGTCGCCGTTGAGCGCGGCCACCACGTAGGGCAGTCCGTCCCTGCCCTCTTCTTCCTGATTGAGCGGATGGGCGTTGGCCTCGCTGATGATCCCGACCGAAGCCCATCGGGTATGGCCGAGCACGACGACGTCGCCGCCGGCGCGCGAGAGCGCGGCGCGCAGCACCTCGTCGCCGGCGAGCGCGCGACGCAAGCGGCGTCCGTTGTCGCCGAGCTCGCCGATCTCGGCGGCGGCTTTGTACACCAGACTGGCTGCGCCGTCGTCGAGCAGACGCAGCGCACCCGATCCGAACAGCGGGTCGGCGCCGCGTCGCGCCACTTCCGGCTCGCCCCCCGCGGTCCCGGCGAAACCGTCGGCGCCGATGAGGAAGTGGACGCCGGCCGAGTCCCGACCGCGCACCTCCAGGCGATCGAGCGCCGACAACACGCGCTCGGCGGACGACAGCGCGTCGACCAGATCGGGGTTTCCGTCGCGCTCGGGGCAGAGGGCGCGGACCCGGCGGGCGAGGCCGAGGCGGTCGTGGCCGATCGACCAGGAGGCGTCCTTGGCGCGGATCAGGGCGGCGTTGAGCCGTTCGAGCTCACCGCCGCCGACCGGCAGCCCGCCGGCGTCGAGGGCGCCCTCGAGCGCGCTCAGGCGCCCGCCGATGGCGCTCACCTGCTCCTCGATCTCGCGGCAGAGGTCCTCGCGCCCGACCAGCAGCCGGACACCGTCCTCGGTGCGCAGGCCTGCGTCGACGTCGTCGAGCGCGGCGGCCGTGGTGGCGAGCGCGGCGATCCAGGGAGAGCCATCAGGGACTGCCGCCGATGATGACGAGCCCACCGCCGGAGGATCACCCAGTGCAGCCAGCGCGCGCCTCAGACCGGCAACGACTTCTTCGGGCTTCGGGGCCGAGCCGGATGGCTGTCCCAAAACAGCGACAATTCCG
>DATAFT010000271.1:0-8686 GCA_036257295.1 Thermoanaerobaculia bacterium | reverse complement strand
GCAAGGGCGCTGCGACCGATGCGTCTCGATCGCGCGCGGCTGGTCTTAGCGTCGCGGTCGTGACTCGGGCATCGCCGGGGGGTCCGGCGGTGCCGGCGATGCCAGAAGTGACGCGGCGCCGGTAGATCGCTCGAGCGCAACTATGTCGTCCTCGACCAGACCGAACCAACCGCGGTAGGGGAACCGCCGCAGCACTTCATAGCCCTGGATGGGAGCGAATGCTACCGCGTACCGATCCTCCACCACCCACCACCAGCTCGAGCCGCGGCGATCGTGGCGGAAGCGGGCGTCGAAGTTCAGCCAGCCGCCGTATTCGAAACCGCCGTCGATCTGCTCGCGCCCCGCGCCGAGGTCACGCGCGAGATAGGTGATCGCGCGCCAGCGCGCTCGATTCCAGTCGAGGTACTCCTGCACCGCGCCGACGCTCCACAGCAGCGAGCCCAGCGCGAGCGCGCCACCAACCACCCAGGACAAGGCGCGCGTCGACGCGGGTTGCGCTCGCATGGAGGCAGCGAGCGCGACCAGCGCGAAGGGCACCAGGAAGAGCAGGTAGCGATCGAAGACGTCGATCGACGAGACCACGACCCAGTAGCTCGCCGCGGTGCCGAGCACCAGCGCGATCGACGAGCGGCGCGGGGCGTGAGCCAGTGCCGCGCCCGCGTTGCGGCTGGTGCCAGAGCAGCGCCAGGCTTCGAACGCGGCGACCAGCACGCAGCCCAGCGCAACGAGTCCGATCCAGGTGAGCGCCACGCGCGGAGCGAAACGGAGCAGACCGAGCCCCGGCTCGGGGGTGAGGCAGCCGTCGCGGATCGTCAGCGGTCCGACCGCCTGGCGCGGAGCGGAGCAGCCGATGTCGAGGACGAGGTTGGAGAAGTACGGAACGAGCCGCCCTCGCCACGCGATCAGCAGCGTCGCCAGACTGGCAGCCCCGATCACGATCAGCCGCCGGCGGCCGTTGGCCGAGCGAGACTGTAGGAGCCAGATCGCGGCGAGCGGGGCCGCGAACAGTCCGACCTCGATGCCGATGCGCCACGCGTTGGTGAGGGCAAAGACGAGGAAGTCGAATCGGCTGACATCGAGCCTCTGGGCGATCGTCATCCACTGCATGCGAAACGCACCCGGCAGAGTGCCTCGACTCGCCAACCACGCCTCGTAGATCTTCAGCAGGGCGAAACCCGCCGCGAGCGGGGCCCATGCGATCAGCCACTGGCGCGGGCGTCGCCATCCGCGCACCAGCGTCGCGACCGCGAAGCCGACCAGCAGCGCGAGCCCGAGCTGGCGAACGAAGGTGGCCGCGACGGCGAGCAGGAGCCCGCACCAGGTCGCCGCTCTCGAATCTCGCTCGAGCCCGCGCAGCAGGAGCCACAGAGAGGCGAGCGAGAAACCGAGGAACGGGACGTCGGTCATGAAGGTGTGACCGAGGAGGACGAACAGGGGCGTGGCGAGCAGCGCAATCGCGGCGAACGTCGCCAGCACGGGGCCCGCTCGGAGCTCGCGCATGACGCCACGGAGCGACAGCAGAGCCACCAGTCCGAGCACCAGCGTCGAAGCGCGCAGGACGTCGAACGAGAAACCCCAGATCGCGGCGAAGCCGGCCCCCCACAGCAGCTGTGTGAGTAGAGCCGGGCTGCCCCAGTCGACCAGCCGAACCTCGCCCAGGGTCAGTAGGTTCCGTACCGCTTCCGCGTAGCACCAGTCGTCGTTGAGCGGAAAACGGCCGCGAGGGTCCACGGCAACGACGACGGCCAGCGCGAGGCCGACCAACGCGGCGAGCGACGCCATGCCACGCCTTCGCCCCCGCTCACGATCCTCTTCGACGTCGGCGCGCTCGAGGCTCTCCGCGGCGAGAGGGTTCACCGGCACGGCGGCATCGAGGATGGAGGCGCTAGCTCGGCTGGATCTTGCGCTTCAGCCAGTCGATCAGGATGGCATTGAGCTCGGCCGGCTTCTCCTGCTGCGTCCAGTGGCCGCAGTCGGCGATCGTCTTCTTCTCGATGTCGGGGACCCAGCGCTCGATGCCGTTGGCCGAGCTCGGCGGCAGCACCACGTCGTCGGCGGCGCCCACGTAGAGCGACGGCACCTTGACCTTGTACTCGACGTGCTTGGTGAGCTCCCAGTTGCGGTCGATGTTGCGGTACCAGTTGATGCCGCCGGTGAAGCCGGTCCGCTCGTAAGTGTCTACGTAGAACCGGAGGTCGTCGTCGCTCACCACCAGCGGCGCATCGAGCGGCACCTCGGCCTCGAGCATCGACAACAGCTCGAACTTGCGCGCCGGCGAGTCGGCGGGCAGCTTGGCGAACTCCTCGGCTGTCATGCGGCCCTGGCGGAAGAAGAGTCGGAACGACTTCTCGACGTTCTTGGCCAGCGCCTGGTCGGCGACGCCCGGCTGCTGGAACGCCACCACGTAGTTGTTCTCGCCGCGCGCCTGCCGGAGCATCGCGATCGGCGGGCTGGGTGCCCGTGGCAGGAAGGCCGTGTTGACGCCGATCACGCCGGCGACGCGATCGGGGAACAGGAGCGGCATCATCCACACCACCGCGCCGCCCCAGTCGTGACCGCAGAAGACCGCCTTTTCGATCTGCAGCGTGTCGAGCAGTCCGGCGAGGTCGCCGCACAGGTGGACGATCGTGTACTGGTCGACGTCGGCCGGCCGATCGGTCTGGCCGTAGCCGCGCTGATCGGGCGCGATGGCGCGGAACCCGGCGCCGGCGAGCGCCGCTACCTGGCTGCGCCACGAGTAGGCGAGCTCGGGGAAGCCGTGCGAGAAGACGACCGGGAAACCTTGCCCGGCTTCATACACGGCCATGCGGATGCCGTTGGTGCGCACGAACTTGGGCTCGGGCCAGGCGACCGCGGCGGCACGCGTGGGTCCCGGTAGCCACGAGGCGGCGCCGGCGGCCGCGGCGGCGGCAGTGCAGTAGCGAACGAAGTCGCGTCGGGACGGATGGCGCATCGCGGCTCTCCCCTTTCCGTTGAGGGGGAGACGCTACGCGGCGCTGGAGCGGTCGTCAAGCGCAGCCCTTCCCCGACACCCCGACGGGCGGAAGGCGCGACGGCGATCAGTCGACCGGTAAGTCGAGCGCGGCGGCGAGGCGGCGGAGCTGGTCCTGCACCCGCGCGGCGTTCTCGGGGCCCATGCGCAAGAGCTGCTTCTGCGCGGGCTGCAGCGCCTCGAGGCGAGGATCGACGTAGTGGTAGGTCTCGAGGTGTCGTTCGAGCGGCGGCGCGGTGGCGGGCAGGGGAGTCTGCAACAGCGTCTCGAAAGCAGTCGCGAGCGCGTGGTCGACGTTCTCGTCCGGGTAGCCGAGGTCCGCGTACGCCTCCTGCACCAGTCCGTGCAGTCGACGGTAGACGTCTGCCGTCGCTTGCGGGTCGAGCGACGTGAACACCGCGGTGACCAGGTCGTAGCGTCGATAGCTCGCCGGATCGGGCACCAGCTCGGGACCGTCGGCGCCACTGCGCTCGACCGCGCGATATTTCTCGCGCGGTCGCAGGAACGAGAGATTCGGAGACGGCGTCTGCCCCAGGCTGGTGTTCTCGACCGCTGCCGCGAACGCTCGGACGAGGTTGGGGTTGCCGAGCCAGGTCGCGAGCGCCGGATTCGACGACAACCCGCCGACCAGCTCGCGCACCAGAGCGTCGCTCTCGTCGAGCGGTGGGAGCGGCGCTTCGAGCTCGACCGAGCGGCGCGGCTCGTCGCCCGCCGCCTCGGGCGCCGCCGGCGAGGCTTCCTCGCTGGCGACGGTGCCGGGCGCTGGTGGCTCGACGCGCCGCGACATCAGCCAGAACGCCACCACCAGCGCGGCGGCGATCAGGGTCGCGATCGTCGCGCCGAGGGCGCGACTGCTGCTGCGCGGCGCGGACGGCGTCGAGTCGCGATAGCCCCGCGGCGCGGCGGGCGGCGCCAGGCGAGGCGCTCCCCGGGGGGTGATGGGCGGTGCCGGGGAAGGCTCGCCCAGGGCCGCAACTTCCTCGGCGGCGGCTGCTTCGGCCGCCGCTTCGTCGAACATCAGCCCTCCCCGCCCCAACCGGGGATGTGCCAGGTCGGATCGTTGCGCCGCCTGGTGTCCCGGTGGCGCCGACTGACGGCGAGGGTTGCCGGAATCGCCGGGGCGCAGATCGAAGTCGTCGAGGTTCCGCATGCCTCTTCCATTGTACGGGTCCGGGAGCGGATTCGTTGGCGGGAGTGGCCGATCGGGCGGGGGCTACAATGGCGAGGTGTCAGGCGGTGAAGAGCAGAGCAGCGGCGACGGCGCGAGCCGACGGCCCAACCGCTTGATCGACGAGAAGAGTCCCTACCTCCAGCAGCACGCCTACAACCCGGTCGACTGGTACGCCTGGGGCGACGCCGCCTTCGAGCGGGCGCGGGCGGAGGACAAGCCGATCTTCCTCTCGATCGGCTACTCGACCTGCCACTGGTGCCACGTCATGGAGCGCGAGTCGTTCGAGGACCCCGCGGTCGCGGCGGTCATGAACGAGCTCTTCGTCAACATCAAGGTCGACCGCGAGGAGCGTCCCGACGTCGATCGCGTGTACATGGCGACGGTGCAGGCGCTGACCGGGAGCGGCGGCTGGCCCCTCTCGGTGTGGCTCACTCCCGACCTGCATCCGTTCTATGGCGGCACTTACTACCCGCCGGACTCGCGCTACGGACGTCCCGGCTTCCCCGATCTGCTGCGCCAACTCCACCGCGCCTGGGTGGAGCAGCGCGGCAAGGTCCTGGACTCGGGGCAGAAGATCGTCGAAGTCCTGCGCTCGCAGTCGAAGGGCGGCGGCAAGGCGGCGGAGTGGCTCGACGACGGCCCCCTCGATCGGGCGTTTCGGCAGCTGCGATCGAGCTGGGATCCCAGGCAGGGAGGGTTCGGCCAGGCGCCCAAGTTCCCACGGCCGTCGGTGTTCGGGTTCCTGCAGCGCTACCACGCTCGCACCGGCGACCGTGGCGCGCTCGAGATGACGCTCGACAGTCTGCGCAAGATGTGGGCGGGCGGCGTCTACGACCACCTCGGCGGCGGGCTCCACCGCTACTCGGTGGACGCCTACTGGCGAGTGCCCCACTTCGAGAAGATGCTCTACGACCAGGCCCAGCTCGTCACCGCCCTGCTCGAGGCCCACCTGGTGAGCGCCGATCTCTTCTTCGCAGACGCGGCGCTCGACGTGCTCGACTACGTCGAGCGCGACCTGCGATCGCCCGGGGGCGGGTTCTACTCGGCGGAGGACGCCGACAGCGCGCCCGACGCGGCCCATCCCGATCACAAGGAAGAGGGGGCCTTCTACCTGTGGGAACGGGCCGAGATCGAGGCGTTGCTCGGCGCGCCGGCGACCGAGATGGTCTGCCTGCACTTCGGCGTGAGCGAGCGGGGCAACACGATCTCCGACCCGCAAGGTGAGTTCGGCACGCGCAACGTGCTCTACCAGGCGGTCCCGATCGATTCGGTGGCGGAGCAGTGCGGCTCGACGCCGGACGCGGTGCGGCAGGTGATCGAGAACGCGCGGCTCCGGCTGCTAGAGGTCCGCGCTCGCCGGCCGCGGCCGCACCTCGACGACAAGGTCATCGTGTCGTGGAACGGCCTCATGATCTCGGCGGCGGCGCGCGCGTTCCAGATCCTGGGCCGGCCGCAAGACCTGGCGGCGGCACGGGCGTCGGCGTCCTTCATTCGCAACCGGCTCTGGGACGCGGAGAACCGAACGCTCAAGCGCCGGTTCCGCGACGGCGAGTCGCGGTTCTCCGCGCAGCTCGACGACCACGCGTTTCTGATCCTGGGGCTGCTCGATCTCTACGAGGCGGACTTCGACGTGGCCTGGCTGGAATGGGCCGAGACACTGGCCGAAGCGATGCTCGCTCGCTTCGTCGATCGCGAGGGCGGCGCGCTCTACGACAACCCACCCGATCCATCGGTGCTGCTGCGCACCAAGGAGCTCTATGACGGGGCCGAGCCGTCGGGGAACTCGGCCGCTGCACTGGCCCTGTTGCGGCTCTCGTGGTTTCTCGATCGGCCGGAGTGGCGCGAGCGCGCCGGAGCGATCGTGAGCGCGGCCGGGACCTTCCTCGAGCAAGCCCCGCACGCGGTGCCTCACATGCTCCAAGCGCTCGACTTCCTGCTCGCCGAGCCGGTGCAGGTGGTGATCGCGGGCGCGCCCGGGGCCCCCGACACCGTTCGGTTGCTCGAGACCGTGCGCGGGCGCTTCATGCCCCATCGCGTGGTGCTCGCGGCCGACGGCGGCGAAGGTCAGGCGCGATTGGCTCGCCGGCTGCCGTTCCTCGAGGCGGTGAGGCCCGCGGCGGGCTCGCGCGCAACGGCCCAGGTGTGCCGGCACTATGCCTGCGATCTACCGGTCTCGTCGCCGGACGCCCTGGCCACCGCGCTCGATGCCGCGGCCGGTTGAGGGCCGCCGGCGTTGGGCGCGGCCCGGCCGCGGACCCCGGGCGCCCGCCCTCTCCTCATGGGGGAATTTCCCCTATTTCACACTAGGTTTCCACCTGACGTGATAAGACACGCGGGCCGGGTTTGACGAGGTGCCGAACGTGTCGTACCGCCCGCTCCGCCGCCGCCGACTGACCTGGCTCACCATGGCGGTCGCGCTCGTCCTGGCCGTCACCGGCTGCTCCAATCTCGGGTTTTACACCCAGTCGGTCGGCGGCCAGCTCGCGATCCTCTGGAATCGCCGGCCCGTCGACCAGATCGTCGCCGACAAGCGCGAGGACGCCACGCTGCGCGAAAAGCTCCAGCGCGTGCTCGACGCGAGGAACTTCGCGACCCAGGAGCTCCTGCTCCCCGACAACGGCAGCTATCGCAGCTACGTGCGCCTCGATCGGTCGTACGCGGTGTGGAACGTGGTGGCGGCGCCGGCGCTCTCGGTCGAGCCGATGACCTGGTGCTTCCCGATCGCCGGCTGCGTGTCGTACCGCGGTTACTTCTCGCGCGCGCGCGCCGAGCGCTTCGCCGAGAAGCTGCGCGGCCGCGGCCTGGACGTCGCGGTCGAGGGCGTGGCGGCCTACTCGACGCTGGGCTGGTTCCGCGATCCGGTGCTGTCGACTTTCGTCGATTGGCCGTCGCCCGATCTCGCGTCGCTCATCTTTCACGAGCTCGCGCACCAGCGCCTCTACGTCAAGGGCGACACCGTCTTCAACGAGTCGTTCGCCAGCGTCATCGAGCGCGAGGGCCTGACCCGCTACCTCCATCGGGAAGGCGACCAGACGGCGCTCGCGAGCTGGCAGACGGATCACGATCGCCAGCGTGAGTTCGCGGCGCTCGTGCTCGAGCATCGCGAGCGCCTGCGCGACCTCTATGCCTCGACCATCGCGACCCAGGAGAAGCTGCGCCGCAAGAGCGAGGTGTTCCGCGACCTCGGCCGCGCTTACGAGGACCTCAAGGCGAGCTGGGGCGGCTACATCGGCTATGACCGCTGGTTCGACCGCCAGCTCAACAACGCCAACCTGGCGTCGGTCGGCGCCTACGATCGCTGGGTGCCGGCGCTCGAGGAGATGCTCGAAGAGGCGGAGGGCAACCTCGCGGCGTTCTACGACGACGTGCGCGCGCTGGGAGAGATGACGTCGGAGCAGCGCCGCAAGCGTCTCGCCGAGATCACGCCGCCAGGCACGAAGAAGTCCGAATCCGAGTCCGACACGTAGGGGCGGAGCTCGCCTCCGCCCGCCACGGGAGCAGGCGAGCTGCTCCCCTACGGCATCGCCGCGACCTGCACGCGCGCGTCGTTGAAGCACGCGCCGCCACCGAGGTCGGTCAGCGAATCGGGCGCCAGCGCGTTGGCGGTCACTCCGTTGAGCGTGTTGTGCGACCACAGACCCTTGGGCAACACGACCACGCCTGGCCGCAGGCCGCCGTCGATGGCGAGCCGGCATCGCACTTCGCCCAGCGCGTTCCAGACGCGCACTTCGTCGCCGTGCGCGAGGCCGCGCGGCCCCGCGTCGTCCGGGTGCATGGTGAGCGGGACCTGATCGCGGTAGAGCTGGCCGAGCGACGAGCTGACCGTCCGCGCGGTCGCGGGCGAGATCAGCGCGAGCGGGAAGTCCGCGGTGGCGGGATCGGGCTGGAATCCGTACAACCCGTCCGGAGCCTGCGCGTCCAACGCCGCGGGATAGAGGTCGACCTTGCGATCCGGCGTGAGCGGGAAGACGTCGACGAACTGCACCGGGCGCGAGCCGAACGCGGGCAACGCGGCGCCGTCGCGAGCGAGGGCCTCGATGGCGCTCGGCGTGTCGCTCAGAATCGCCGCCTCGAGGTCCGCCGGCTCGATCGGATCGCCGGGCTGCTCGAGTCCGAGTCGGCGTACGAGCTCGCTGAATACCGCTTGGTTCGATCGCGCCTCGCCCACCGGCGCGATGATCGGACGCACGCGGTTGAGGCGCATCGCGCCGTAGCCGATGGCGAGATCGTCGTGCTCGAGGAACGTGGTGGCGGGCAGCAACAGGTCAGCCCAGTGACAGGTGTCGGTGCGCACCTGCTCGAATACGACCGTGAAGAGGTCCTCGCGCGCCAGGCCGCGGCGCACTTCTTCCTGGCGCGGCAGCGTCTGCAGCGGGTTGTTGTTGTAGACGAACAGCAGCTCGATCGGCGGGTCGGCGTCGCCGGTGAGCATGGCGCCGACCTTGTTCATGTTGACGATGCGTGTCTGCGCCGGCGTCGCGTTGGCCGCTCGCTCGCCGCGGGCTCTCCAGGCGCCGGAGTTC
>DATAFT010000137.1:0-6085 GCA_036257295.1 Thermoanaerobaculia bacterium | reverse complement strand
CCGGCGTCTGCGCGTCCAGGAGCAGAGCGTCACCAGCTGCTATACCGAGGCCGCCGGTAGCGAGAAGCCGTATGGCGTCGCGGCGCGTGGACATTCGCTCCTCGGTCAACCTTGTCTAGCGTTCGACCGGCCGCGCGAGCGTGAGCGCGAACAGGCTCTCGTCATCGGTGATCCACTCGACCAGCTCGAGCCCGCCCGCGCGCAGCAGCGTTTCGGTGCGGGGCCGGTCGTACTTGGCACTGATCTCGGTGCGGATCTCCTCGCCTGGCGCGATGTCGAGCTCGAGGTCGAGGGCGCGCAGATGGACGTGCTGCGCCGATCGGGACACCTGGCGGATGTCCATCCAGGCGTTCTCTGCGTCCCAGAAGGCGCGGTGGCGGAACGCGAAAGGGTCGAAGTCGGCGTCGGCCAGGCGATTGACCACGTTCCAGATGTTGCGGCTGAAGTCCGCGGTGACGCCGCGCGAATCGTTGTAGGCGGCCTCCAGCCTTGCTTTGTCCTTGATCAGGTCGACGCCGAGCAAAAAGTGATCGCCGCTGCGCATCTGTCGGCGGATCGATCGCATCAGCTCGGGTGCCTGGTCGGCCGGCCGCAGGTTGCCGATGGTCGATCCCAGGAACGCGATCAGGCGGCGGCCGCCCGCTGGCAGCCGGTCGAGCGAGTGGTCGAAGTCGGCGGCGATGCCGTGGACGTGGAGCGCGGTGAACTCGCTGGTGAGCTCGACGGCGACGCGCTCGAGCATGGCGACGTCGACGTCGATCGGCACGTAGCGCGTGAGCAGGCCGTGTCGCTCCATCGCCCGGAGCAGCACGCGCGTCTTGGTGGCGGCCCCCGAGCCGATCTCGACCAGCTCGCCGGCGCCGCTGCGCAGCACGATGTCGTCGGCGTGGCGCTCGAGCAGCGCGCGCTCGGTGCGGGTCTGGTAGTACTCCGGCAGCTCGCAGATGCGCTCGAAGAGCTGCGAGCCGCGCTCGTCGTAGAGATGCTTCGACGGGATCTCGCGCGGCTTGCGCAGTAGCGTTTCGCGCAACTCGGCGAGGTCGCGCTCGCGGTGCGGGCCGCTGCGATTCTCGATCTGGATGCGAGACGCTGCTGCCGCGTCGTCCTTCACGACCGTCCCTCCCGGAATCCCGGCCTCGGTCATCGCAACCCCCGTGGCGCGAGCGCTCGTTCGAGCGCTCCCAAGCCGGCATCGACCCCCATCGCGAGCAGCGCCGCCGGCACCGCGCCCGACAGGATGCGGCGCGTGTCGAGGAGCTGAACGCCGGCGATGATCGGCACGCCGAGGCCGCCCGCTCCGATGAACGCCGCCAGCGTCGCGGTGCCGATGGTGATCACGCCGGCGGTGCGCACGCCCGCCATGATCGCCGGCACCGCGAGCGGCAGCCGCACGCGCCGCAACACCTGACCGTCGGTCATCCCCAGCGCGGTGGCGGCCTCGACCGCCTTCGGATCGGCGTCGCGAACACCCGTGAACGTCGCGCGCAGGATGGGGTACAACGAGTAGAGCCAGAGCGCGGCGAGACTGGGGAGGATGCCGACGCCGAGGAGCGGGATCAGGAAGCCGAGCAGAGCGAGCGAAGGGATGGTCTGTGTGGTGCCGATGAGCCGGATGATCGCTTCCGCGCCGCCGCGACGGCGCTCGAGCATCAGGCCCAGCGGCACCGCGACCGCGACGCCGATGGCGAGAGCGCCGAGCGAGAGCGCGAGATGTTGCGCGGTCAAGCGCAGGATCTCCGCCGTATCGATGCTGCCGCTCTTCGCCTTCGTTCCCGCGCCGGCCCCCGGCGCGCGCTCGCCGTCGCCCGCGACACCGAGGTCGCGCAGGACGTCGCGCGCGACCACCACCTCGTCCTCGCGCTTCTCCTGCAGGCGCAGGTTGGCGGCGCGCATGACGTCGCCGTCGAGCGCGCCGGCGAGCAGCGCCAGCGTGGTGGCGATCTCCGGATGGCGCTCGAGGGTAGTGCCGCGCACCAGCGGAGCGGCCTCGTAGGGCGGGAAGAAGTCGCGATCGTCGTCGAGCACGACCAGGTCGTGCACCAGGAGGCGGCCGTCGGTGGTGTAGGCGTCGAGCACGTCGAGCTCGCCGCTGTCGATTGCCTGGTACTTGAGCGCCTGTTGCATTCCCTGCACGCTGCCGAACTGGAGACCGTAGGTCTCGGCCAGGCCCGGCAGGCCGTCGGGCCGCTCGATGAACTCGTAGTCGAACCCCGCGCGAAGGGTTTGCGAAACTCGCGCCAGGTCGCTGATGCTGGCCAGTTTCCGGGATTCGGCCAGGCGTCGGGGGACGGTGAGCTCCCAGGAGTTCTCGAAACCCAGCGGCGCCAGCCACACGATGTCCCAGCGCTCGAGGAACTCCCGTCGCACCAGCGTCATGGTCGCCGCCGCCGACCCGGCCGGCTCGCGTCCGAGGATGGAGACCAGTCCCGTACCGGTGTACTCGGGATAGAGATCGATCGCCCCGGTGCGCAGTGCCTCGAAGCAGAACTCGGTGCCGGCGAGGCCGAGGCGGCGCTCGACGGTGAGCCCGTCGCGCGCTTCGATCGCCTGCGCGAACAGCTCGGCGAGGAAGCGGCTTTCCTCGAAGTTCTTCGAGCCGACCACGATCGTTTGCCCAGTGACGGGAAACGCGAGGAGCAGCGTGGTCGCGTAGGGGAGCAGCTTGCCTGTATAGCCTCGGGACATAGGTTACAGATTGGCCTCGGGACATCGGTAACACCTTGGCATCCTTGCTCCGCGAGAGGGGGGGTGAGGATGCCGTGGAAGGAGACCGGTGTGACTAGCGAGCGGATCCGCTTCGTAGTAGAAGCGCTGAAGGGCGACGAATCGATGTCGGCCGTTTGCCGGCGATTCGGGATCAGTCGAAAGACCGGATACAAGTGGTTGGCCCGATCTCGGCAAGCCGCCAGTCTGTCGGACCTTGGAGAAGTGTCGCGTCGCCCGAAGCGGAGTCCGTTGCAGAGCTCGCCCAAGATCGAAGAGCGAGTGCTGGAGTTGCGAGCAAGCCATGGCTGGGGGTCGCGCAAGCTGCAGGCTCTGCTGGCGCGCGAGGACCTTACGGTCGGTCGCTGCACCATTGATCGGATTCTCGATCGACACGGGGTGGTGCGGGAACGATCGGGATCGCGTCCGGCGGTGACGCGCTTCGAACGCGAGCGCCCTAACGAGCTGCTGCAAATGGACTTCAAAGGTCAATTCCAGCTCGCATCGGGTGCTTGGTGCTATCCCCTGAGCCTGCTCGATGATCACAGTCGCTTTGCTCTGGCGCTGAGCGGCTTGCCGTCCCTGCACGGAGCGGGCGTCGAACCGGTCCTGCGCGCCAGCTTCGAACGCCACGGGGTACCGGAATCCATGCTCATGGACCATGGTGCGCCGTGGTGGAGCGGTACCAACGGCCATGGATTGACCGAGCTGGGAGTGTTTCTCATTCGCCAGGGCGTCACGCTGGTCTACTCCGGTGTCGGTCATCCTCAGACGCAGGGCAAAGTCGAGCGCTTTCACCGCACTTTGGCCGCCTGGGTGCGCCATCACCGCCCGGCCCGCACCCTCGAAGGTTTTCAGGACGCCTTCGTAGCCTTCCAAGAGGAATACAACTCCGTGCGACCGCATGAGGCTCTGGGACTTCAGACCCCTGCACAGCGCTATCGCCACAGCCTCAAGACCTACCAAGCCCAGCCACCCGACTGGCAGTATCCGCCCAACTCCGAGGTCCTTCCGGTCGCGAGCAACGGCTGTGTCTATCTCGCCGGTGGCTATCGCTTCATCTGCGAAGCCCTGCGCGGGCAAACAGTGCGACTCGAGCGTTTCGCGAATCGCGCGCTCGTCTCTTACCGCCACATGCTCATTCGCGAGCTCGACCTCACCACCGGCGCCAGCCATGCCGTCATCCGACCCCATGGATCCAGCGGGCACTGAACTCGAGGGCGGGCCTACGGTCGCCAAGCCGACCTCCGGCCCGCCGCTTTCCAGCACCGATATCCCTCTGTGAAAGTGTTACCTATGTCCTGAGGCCAAACCGTCACCGATGTGGCGAGGCCAAACAGGCTGCCTGCGCCCCTACACCGCTAGTCGCCCAGCGTCACCAGGGTCGCTCCCCATCCGCCCGCCTCCGGCGGCGCATCACGAAACGACCGCACCCGCGCATCACGCTCGAGCACCTTGCGCACGATCTCGCGCTGCACGCCGATGCCGCGGCCGTGGATGATCCGCAGCTCGCGCAGCCCCTTTTCCCACGCCGCGTCGAGGTAGTCGCGCACCACGTCCGCCACTTCCCTTGGCAGGAAGGTGTGGAGGTCGAGCGTGTCCGTGATCGGGACTTCGACCGCGTCGGACGCGGGGTCGATCTCGTCGTCGAGATCGTCTTCGGGCTCGTCGGGCATCGGCGGCTCAGCGTCCCATCCAGCGCAGCGGCGCGAGCGTCAGCGCCGGAACGTAGGTGATGAGCAGGACGCCGATCGTCATCATGATGATGAACGGAACCGACGCGCGCGCCACTTCCCACAGCGGCCTCCCGAACCGGAACGACGAGTAGAAGAGGTTCTCGCCGACCGGTGGCAGCAGGTAGCCGAGCTCGGCGTTGGCGATGAAGATGATGCCGAGGTGCACGGGGTCGATGCCGAAGGCGAGACCGATGGGAAGGATCAGCGGCACCACCACGAAGATCGCCGAGAAGATGTCCATCAGCGCGCCCACCAGGATCAGGAGCCCGTTGAGCGCGAGCAGGAACACGAACTTGGAGTGGATCGTCTCTTGCGCCCACTGGGTGACTCGGGCCGCCACTTGGGCGTCGACCAGATAGTTGGTCAGTCCCACCGCCACGCCCAGGATGACGAGCACACCGCCGACGGTGAGCGCGGTCAGTTGGAGAACCCGGATCAGGTCACGCCGGATCGACAGGTCGCGGTGGATGAAGCACTGCGTCACCAGGGTGTAGAGCGCAACCAGAGCCGCCGATTCGACGATGGTGGCGATGCCGCTGAAGATGACCCCCAGCACGATGACTGGAATCAGCACCTCCCACTTCGCCTCCCACAGGGCGGCCGCCGCCTCTTTCCCGTCGAAGGGAACGCGCATCACCTTCGCGAGCCGCCCCTCCCGCACCCCCCAGGTCACCAGCATGCCGAGCATGATGAGGCCGGGCACGGCGCCTGCGATGAACAGGTCCTGGTAGGGGATCTCGGCGGCGATCGAGTAGAGGATGAGGGGCAGCGCCGGCGGCCACAGCAGACCGTTCGACCCGGCCGCCGTGACCAGCCCCAGCGCGAACTTGTCGCGGTACCCGTCTGCCACCAGAGCCGGCAGGAGAAGCCCGCCGACCGCGAGGATGGTCACGCCGGAGCCGCCGGTCAGCACGGTGAAGAACGCGCACAGCACGGCTGTCACCGCGGCCGTTCCGCCCGGGATCCAGCCGAAGAACGCTCGGAAGAGTCGGAGCAGCCGCTGCGAGGCCTGCTTGCCCTCGGCCAGCGCGAAGCCGGCGAGAGTGAACAGGGGGATGGCGGCGAGCGACGGATTGACGGCCAGTCGGTAGGTCTCGGCCGGGATGGCCATCGAGGGCACGCTCTCTCCCAGGAACAACGCGAGCGCGGCGCCGCCGAGGCCGACGAAGAGGGGCGCGCCGAGCACCACGGCAGCGACGATGATCGCGATGGCGATCCAGGCGGGACCGCCGAAGAGGAGCGCCTCCTCCTTCCATCCCAGCCAGAAACCGGCAGCGACTCCGAGCAGAGCCACGACGCGACCAGGCCAGCGCTTCGACGCCAGGAGCGCGACGCGAACCGCGATCAGCGTGAAGGCGATCGGCAGCATCGCCTCTGCCCACCACTCCTTGATGCCGGCGCCAATCTCCATGCCCGCGCCCCGATCGACCAGCACCATCTCGGCGCTCGCCCACGCCAGCATCGCCGAGACGATCGCCGCCACGGTGGCGGCGAACACGGAAGCCGCCTCGCGCAGCCGACCTTCGGGAATCAACTGGCCGGTGGCGAGCGCGAGCATCCGGCCCTCGCGCGCCGCGACGGCGGCGCCCAGGAACCCGACCCACAAGGTCAGGTTCCTGACGATCGGGCCCGACGCGGGAATGCCG
>DATAFT010000129.1:0-12936 GCA_036257295.1 Thermoanaerobaculia bacterium | reverse complement strand
CTGGAACGGGCCGCTCACCGGCTGGAAGAGCTACCTGAACCTGGACTCCGCCACCGGCCAGCCCATCGAGTCGCTGGGGCCGGTGGTGCTCGGCGAGCGGCTCGATTCCAGTCTGTCGGAGAGCGCGTATCAAGCCATCGTCTACACCAAGGGAGCGCTGGTGCTCAACGTGCTGGCGCAGCGGATCGGCGAGGAAGGCTTCCATACCGTGCTGCGATGGCTGGCTGAAAAGGCGTCCGGACGTTCGCTCTCGACCGAGGACTTCATCGGGGTCGTCGCCAACGCCAGCAAGCTCGACCTCAAGGCGTTCGCCGACGCGTTCGTGTACGGAACCGGCGTTCCCGAGCTCGAGTACTCCTACCGAGTGTCGAAGCCCTCGCCCACCGCCGGCGCCAACTGGCGAATGGCGATCGACGTGGCGAGGACGGCCCCGTTCCGCTTCTGCTACCGCGTGAGCGAGCGGGCGAATGGCAGCCTGGACGTGTCGCGTGACGTGCTCGCCGCTCAGCCAGCCGCGAGCCCACCGACTCTCGCCGTTCCCTTCGAGGTCACGATACCGGGTCCCGCCTCCGCCCTCTCCGCGGCCAAGCGTTCGGAGGAAGACGACGCCCGCCCACCCAAGGTCGGAAGAGGATTCATCCTGCTCGAGGGCGAGCGTTCGAGCGTCGAGATCAAGGTGCCGGCGGAGCCCGGCGTACTCACTCTCGACCCCGAGCAGATCCTGCTCGCGAACTTCATCGACGTGACCGAGATCGAGACCAACAAGTTCCTCCTCCTGCGCCGCGGCTATCAGGCGCTGGTGGCGGAACCGGCGGCGGCCGAAGCGCGATTCCGCGAGGCGCTCGCGGTCGAGGTCCCCGTCGCGCCGAACGACGCGGACCTCGAGCAGCAGATCGACCGGGCGACGGGCCAGGTCATCGACGTCACCGCCAACCTCGAGCTGGCGCGGCTCGCGCTCGATCGCGGGGCCGACGGCGATGCGGCCACCTGGATCGCGTCGGCGAAGGCCGCGCTCAAGAAGCTCACCGGCGTGCTGCGGCCGGGGGTGGAGACCGAGATCGTCCTAGTCGAATCGCGCCTCGACCTGCGCCGCGGCGACGCGCGCGGCGCGGCCCGCCGATTGGGGAAGGCCAGGAATGACGGTGGGCTCGAGAGCGGTGAGGGCCTGCTGCTGATCGCGATCGCGGCCAAGCAGTCGGGAGACGACGAGCTCGCCGCCGACGCGATCGAGGCGGCGCGAAAACGGCGCGCCGAGGTGACCGATCTCGGTGCACTCCTTCGCACTGCTCCGTAGGGGAGCAGCTTGCCTGCTCCCTCCTTGGGAGCAGGCTCGAGCCGAGGAATCGAGTACGCTCGTGTTTCGAATCCGAGCGCCTCCGATCACGCACCGCGACAAGGAGACCCCATGTACAGCGAGCTCCTGTACGAAGTCCGCGATCCCGTCGCCATCGTCACGCTCAATCGGCCCGATCGCCTCAACGCGCTCACCGGCCGGTTACTCGCCGAGATGAAGCACGCCATCGCCGCCGCCGAGAGCGACGAGAGGGTGGTCGGCATCGTCCTCACCGGCGCCGGCCGCGGCTTCTCCGCCGGCGCCGACATGCAGGACCTCCAGAACACCGCGACCGCCGGCGGCACCCGCGCCAGCCGCGAGCCGCTGCCCGAGTCGTCGCCGGGCGATCCGTCGCTCGGCCCGGACTTCCAGGTGACGTACGGCTACCTGCTCGCGGTGCGCAAGCCGCTGCTCGCGGCGATCAACGGACCGTGCGCCGGGCTCGGGTTCGTCATCGCCATGATGTGCGATCTACGGTTCGCCTCGGAACGGGCCACCTTCACTACCGCCTTCGCCAACCGCGGCCTGATCGCCGAGCACGGAGTGAGCTGGATCCTGCCGCGTCTGATCGGGCCCTCGCGCGCGCTGGACATCCTCTGGAGCGGCCGCAAGTTCGACGCAGCCGAGGCCGATCGTCTCGGGATCCTCAACCGGTTGCTGCCCCACGACGACCTGCTGGCGGAAGCGACCCGCTACATCGAGGAGCTCGCGGCCAAATCGGCGCCCGCTTCGCTGATGATCATGAAGCAGCAGGTTTACAAGCACCTGATGATGTCGCTCGGTCCGGCGCTCGAGGAGACCAACGCGCTGATGACGGAGAGCTTGCGCCGTCAAGACTTCAAGGAAGGCGTCGCCTCGTACCTGGAGAAGCGGCCGCCGAAATTCGAGCGTGTCAGGCCCGTGTCACGGCCTGGTTCGGAAAACTCCTAGACGTCCCGCGGGTCAACGCGCGCGCGGCCCACGACCAGGCGCTGGCGAAGGTGATGCAGACCCGCTGAAGGACGACACGCAGTTCTACAAGCAGTTCGTCGAGAACGAGGCGTTCAAGCGGTTCGTGGGCGACATGGTGTATGCGATCACTAATCCCCGGCGCGCACATCCTTGGTGACCATCGCTGGAGTGCGCCGCGGAGCCTGGGGTCGGGAGTCCCGCGACGCCGTCTCTCGCCGATCGGCTTCGGGGTCGAGCGTCGGTCCATCCGCGTCGAGGCGCGGATTGCTTACGGCTGCCGAGACTCTCTCCCCACAATCCTTCTCTTAACGGAGTTCCCCAATCACCGCCGATTCAACGACTGGGAGGTTCGGGCATGACGGCTGGTACGGAGTGGCACCGAGATACTGCTGCCATTCCGCCGAAGAGAGATTCCTCGTCAGCCGCTTGCACGCTTCGGCGCGCAAATCTTCCGTTCTCCACAACCACATCGCGGCGATACCGTCATCGGTCCCGGTCAACAGGTGTCGACCATCGCGACTGAACTCGAAATCGGTCACGCGCCCGGCATCTGCCAGCTGCGAGATCAGCTCGGCAGTCGGGAAACTCCAGACGTAGACGAGGCCACCACTCAGCGTGCCCAGTGCATTCTGCTCGGTGCTGAACCTGATCGCATCGACTTGCTCCTGGTGGGCGAGACGTGCCAGCAGCTTCCCCGCGGGTAGTTCCCAAACTCTGATTTCGCTTTGCTCACCACCAGAGCTGCCCGTCGTAAGCAACCGCGTCCCCGACGGATCAAAACCTAAGTAGCCATCCGCATCATCCAGCGGAATGCGAGACATGCGAGTCCCGGCGGAAACGTCCCACACGTCCGCGAAGTAATCGAGCGAACGTCCGTCCTGTTTCTTCTCCCAGATCGATACCGCGAGGAATCGCCCTTCCGGCGACACCGCGAAACTGCCGGAAGAGTCCGTCGAGTGATGGCCGCGCTCACGATTCTGCGTGAGATCCCAGATCCTAACGAGCGGGTGCTGACCGCCCGCGTCCAGTTGCCTGAACGCCAGAAATGTTCCTGTCGGATCAAACTTGAGCGCGTCGACGTTCTCTGCCTCGATAGGTGGAAGCTCGCGGCCTCCAGAAGTCTCCCAGACACGCAGGCGATCGGACACCCGCGCGATCGAAACGATGTAGCGCGGGCTCAGCCGGCTCTGCCCGACGTCATCTGGCGTGGCCAGCGACGTCGCTACGGGAGGCTCCGCCACTGTCATCACGGAAAGGGGCGGATTGCGTCCGGCGGCGGCCACGAACTGCCCGTCGTGGCTGAACACGAGGTCGTGTGTTCCGTAAACGGGCGAGTCTCGAGTGGCTATCAACTTTCCGTCCGACGACCATACCCGCAACCCGCCCTGATCGTCAGCCGTCGCCAACCTGCTGCCGTCGGCGCTGAGGTTGACGGCTGTGATCGCGCTCGAGTGCAGCATGAGCGCGCGCTGGTCGCCGCGGCCAGTCTCCAACACGCTGACGATGCCATCCAATCCACCTGACGCCACGCGGCTGCCATCGTCGCTGAATGCCACAATCTCGTTCGAACCCGCCAGTCGCCACCGCTCTCGGCCCGAAGCCACGTCCCACAGGCGGGCGCCGGTGTAAGAGCCCGTGCTCAACGTGGTGCCGTCGCGGCCGAACGCGACGGTTTCGACCGCAGTCGGATGCTTCAGCCTGACCTGCTCCTGACCGTTTTGAAGATTCCAGATCCTTGCCGTCGTGTCGCGACCGCCCGTGGCGAGATAGCGCCCGTCCGAACTGAACGCGACATCATCGATCCAGGTGTCGAGCGCCCCCTCGTTCTCCGTCGATCCGGCGTGTGTCGCCTTGAACGTCTGCCTGGCAGTCTCCACGTCCCATACCGACGCAAAGTCGCCGTTCGCGGTCGCCAGTTTCTTGCTGTCTGTGCTGAAGGCGAGCCCAAGCCCGCTCACGCCGCCGAACCATGCGTGCCGCAAGGCCCCGGTATCGACGTCCGTCAAACTGACTCCGCCGTCGGTGCAGACGGCCGCGAGGTGCCTCCCATCCGGACTGAACGCGATTTCCCGCACCTCGGCGGTTTGCGTTGACTCGGACACCTTTTGACTCACCTCTCCGCCCTCGCCGCGCGTAAAGGTACGGGATCGCACCTTCCGGTCCTCTGCCCGCTCGGAAGCGATCCGGCCGCTCGCGACCTCGAAGAGAATGATCCGGCCGTCTTGGCTGCCGGTGGCGAGGTAGGTGCCTGCGGGATGGAACGCGACGCTGGTGACCGCCGCTTCGTGCGGTAACCGGCTGATTTCTCGCCCGCTCGCGATATCCCACAGGCGTGCAGTCTTGTCGTTGCTTCCGGTCGCGACCAGGCGGGCGTCCGGACTGACGGCGACCGTCGTCACCTCTTTGTCCACGCCTGGCGCCTTCCATTCGATACCTCCGCCTGGGCGATCGACGATCTCCCCCGGCCTTTCATCGTGGGGCAAGACCGCCATCGCTTTGCCTTGCGCGAGGTCCAAGAGCGTGGCGTTCCCGTCCTCGCGCGCCGCGGCCACGTATCGTCCGTCAGAGGTGAACGCGAGGGCGCGCACGCGGTCTCGCATCGGATCTGGAGGGTCGTCGGCCTGCGACAGAATGGCGAGCGGCAAAAGCGTCAATGCGGCGCGCAGGCTCTGATTGGCCTCGAAGGACGCATGGAGACGGGTGGACTCCATCGCGAGCAGCACTGAGAGCGGCAGCCGTTCGGGAAATTGCGTCAGGATCGTTGTCGATTGCGCAGCGAGTTGGCGCGCAAGCGCGATTCGGCTCTGCTCGACCGCAGCCGCCCGCTGCTCCTGGGCCGCGTTCCGCTGCCCGATGGCAAAGATGGCGATAGCGACCGAGACCGCCGTGAGCGTGCAGAGTCCGGCGATGGCCGACGCCGCCAACCGGCGCGTGCGGCGATGCTGTCGGACGTCTTCTCCGACGAGCTCGTCCTTCTCACGCCCATGGAGCGCGGCCGCCAGTTCAGCCACCGACTCGCGAAATCGCGGATGCCGCGCCGACAGATCGTCCTGGTATCTTGCCCACTTCAGATCCAGGTAGAGCGGCTCCTCGGCAAACGCGGACATCAGGCGCGCGGGCAGCGCCGTTGTTCGATCCGTATCGAATGTTCCGGAGGTTCGACTCCAGGAGAGCTCGCCGCCGGTGAGCACAATCAGGATTCGATCGGCTGGCCGTTTGCCCAGCCAGTGCTCGATTTCACGCGCCACCCACTCCGAGTCAGCGGCCTCAGGCGACGCGAGAAAGATGAAATGGCTCGACTGATCCAATGCGGATTGGATTGCGGGCCAGAGCCGCGGCGTGACATGGAGATTCGTTTTATCGCGAAAAATGCGCAGCGCGCGCAGCCGATACCAGGGCTTCGCAAACCGGTGAAGCGCCGACTGCAGCGCCGGCGCCAGCCTGCCGTCGACGGCATGGCTGTATGACATGAACGCGTGGTAAGACATGGTCAGATCCCTTGTCCCTCTCTCGTTCATCCGGGATCCCCGGCTCGCCACGGAAAGCTCCGATGCACCCACGGCCGCACAGCTCGCCTTGGATCTTCGCTACCCAGAGCATCACCGGACGCAGCTACGCCATCTCGCAGAGCAACTCCACCCCTCGAAGAGTAGGGTCCACCCCGCTTGGCATTGCGACACGATCGGCGGTGCCGAAGGGGAAACCCTATCCCTTTTCGCCGGGACGGTCCTCTCGAGAAACCAGCTGAAAAGCAATGCCCGCTGCCACGACCGCCCGGGAAGGTTTGGATCCTTGGGCCAACGGCCACCCGTGATCATGAAGCAGCAGGTCTACAATCCCCTGATGGCGCCGCTGGGCAAGTCGCTCGAGGAGTCCAACGCGCTGATGGCCGACAGGCGGCCGGGGCGCTGCCGGGAACCACAGCGCGCGGCGGGCGTTTTACGCTCGAGGGCCGACGAAACGGGCCCGAGGAGGCACCCAGTGAAGAGGAAGCTCGATAGCCCGCATCTGGCGCTCGCCGCCGCCGCCACGCTGCTGCTCGCGGCGCCGATCGTCGCCCAGGACGACGAGACGAAGAAAGAAGAGCGCACCTTCGAGAAGAGGATCGTGATCGTGGGCGACCACGAGAACGACGACGGCCCCTTCTTCGAGCGCATGATCGCCGACAAGTACAACGACGTGGACTGCCAGGAGGAGAACGGCAAGAAGATCTGCATCGCGCGAGTGGGCCGCGGGCTACTGCCGGGTTTCGCGGGCACCTTCCTCGGCGTCGAGCTCACCGAGACCACGCCCGAGCTGCGCGAGCACCTGGGCGGTCCGCGCGACGCCGGCGTGCTGGTGTCGCGCATCCAAGAAGAGAGTCCGGCTGCGGAAGCCGGTCTCCAGGTGGGCGACATCGTCACTGCGGTCGACGGCGAGACCGTGGAGTCGGCGCGCGACCTGCGGCACGCCATCGCGTCGCGCGAGGCGGGCGTCTCGGTGAAGATCGATCTCTACCGCGACGGGCGGGCCGAGCAGGTCACGGCAACGCTCGCCAAGCGCGAGCCGCGCGATTTCATGAAGTACTTCGGCCCGGGGATGATGCTCGATCCTCACGAGCTCCACCAGCGCATCGAAGAGGCGCTCGAAGGCATCGACCTCGAGCAGCTCGACGCCGACGTCCGCAAGCAGCTCGACGCGGTCGATTGGGACAAGATCAAGGAGACGGTGCGCGAGGCGCTCGACCGCGCGATGGAGCCCCGGGAGCGCAACGAAGAAAAGAGGTAGAGGCGTCCGACGGAGCCGTCGGCTACAGTACGCGCCGTCATGGCGCTTACCGTCGTCTCCACCTCGGACGTCCGTCTCGCTCTCCACGACCTGGGCGGCAACGGTCCGCGCACGTTGCTGGTCGGCCATGGAACCGGCTTTCACGGACGCGCCTACCAGCCACTGATCGTTCACCTGCGCGGATTCCGAGCCTGGGCGCCCGACCTGCGCGCCCACGGCGACTCGACGTCACCGCGCGACAGCCACTTCGCCTGGGAGGGACTCGCCGAAGACATGGAAGCGGCGATCGCCGAGATCGCCGATGGCTCGCCGCTCTACGCCTTCGGGCACTCGATGGGCTCCGCCGTGTCGCTCTTCGTCGAAGCGCGCCGCCCCGGGACCTTCAAGGCGATCTATGGGTTCGAGCCGATCGTGGTGCCGCCCGAGGCCCCACGGCCGAAGCCCGATCAGCGCTCGGTCTGGATCGAGGGCACGCGCAAGCGCCGCCGCGACTTCCCCTCGCTGGCCGACGCGGTCGAGAACTTCTCGGGGAAGGCGCCGTTCGCCGGCTGGACGCGCGAGTCGCTGCTCGCGTATCTCGAGCACGGCTTCCATCGCCGTGACGGCGGCGCCATCAGCATCAAGATGGATCCCGAGGACGAGGCTCGCATGTATCAGATGAGCCCGAACCCGATCTGGGACCATCTGCACCTGGTCGCCTGTCCGGTCGTCGTCGCCAGCGGCAAGCCGGCGCCGTCGACGCCGTCGGCGTGGGCGGCGCGCGTCGCGAAGCAGATCCCGCGCGCGCGGCTCGAGACCTACGACGACCTCACGCACATGGGCCCGTTCGAGGCGCCCGAGCGCATCGCCGAGGCGGCGCAGCGGTTCTTCGATCAGGTCGACGCCGATGCCCGCGCCGCGGTCACGTAGCGTGAGCGAGCTGACTTCCCCACTCGAGCACTTCGCGCGCCAATCGCTCGCGATCCTCGAGTGACACCATCACGGTGTCGGCGACCAGGACGGCGATGCCGAGCGCCTCGACCTCGCCGCGCAACGCCTGGTCTTGGGCGTCCAGCACGAAGCCGTCGAGCAGCCCGCGTCGCGCGTAGTGACGCGCCACCTCGATCGCGGTGACCGGCACGCGCAGCTCGCGCATCATCTTCGCCGCTGGTCCCTTGAGCGCCGCGCCGGCGACGATCGGCGACACCGCGATCACCGGCGCCGCGGACAGGCGCACCGCGTTCTCGACGCCCGGCACCGCGAGGATGGGATCGACGCTCACGAACGGATTCGACGGGCAGACCACGATCGACGCCAGCTCGGGATCGGCGAGCGTGGCCGCGAGCGCCTCGCTGGGGAGCGCGCTCTCGACGCCGGCGAAACGGAATCCCACGACCTCGGGCTCGCACCGTTCACGCACGAAGTAGTGCTGGAACGGGAGCTCTCCCTGCGGCGTTGCGACCATCGTGCGAACCGGCTGATCGCTCATCGGCGCGATCAAGGGCAGAACGCCGAGCCGGCCGCACAGCGCCGCGGTCACCTCGGACAGAGTCTCGCCTGCCGCGAGGCGCCGCGTCCGCTCGACGTGCACCGCGAGGTCGCGATCGCCGAGGCGAAACCAGGTCTCGCCGCCGAGGGCTTCGAGCGCGCCGAGAAAGCTCCAGCTTTCGCCCTCGCGTCCCCAGCCGGTGTCCGGGTTGGCGAGGCCCGCCAGGTTGTACATCACGGTGTCGAGATCGGGGGCGACGTAGAGGCCGAGGTGCTCGAAGTCGTCGCCGGTGTTGGCGATCACGGTGAGGCGATCGGCCGCGAGCACGCGGGCCAGACCCAGAGCGAGCTTGGCGCCGCCGACACCGCCGGAGAGCGCGAGGCAGTGGCCTGGCTCGGCGGTCGGCCGGCCGCGGTCGAGCGGCGGCGGGCTCAACGAAACAGGTCCATGCTCTTGGAGCGCAGCAGCGCCGACGCTCCCGCCCACGAGTCGCCGAGATCGACGCCGCGGGCGAGAATCACCGGCGTCGATTCGCCGGCCTGTCCCATCAGGAGCGATGCCGCGCTCGCCAGCTCGTCGCCGACGCCGACCTCGGTCACCCGCAGCGTCCGGCCGAAGAGATCGGGTGTGCCGCGCAGGTCCTGGAGGCACTGCACGCCGGCGGCGCCGAGCGCCACGCCGACGGTGCCGTTGCGCCACGGCCGGCCGAGACTGTCGTTGACGATGACGCCGACGTCGACGCCGGCGCGATCGCGTAGCGCGTCGCGCAGCCGGGCCGCGCTGGCGTCCGGGTTCTCTGGTAAGAGCAGCACGCGGTCGAGCTCGTCCTCGTGCGTGATGTTCGACTGATCGACCCCCGCGTTCGCCAGCACGAAGCCGAGCCGGTGCGCCACCACCAACACGCCGGTGCGGTAGCGGACCACCTCGCTCGACTCGCCGAGGATCACCTCGACCAGTCGCGGATCCTTGTCGACTTCGCGCGCGAGCGCCGACGCCTGCTCGGAAGGGACGATGGTGCGGAGGTCGACGTAGCGGTTCTCGGACTTGGAGACGATCTTCTGCGCCACCACCAGGACGTCACGATCGCGCAGCGTCTCGCCGGCGCGCGCGACGCCGTCCAGGATGATCGCGGCGAGATCCGCGCCGGGCTCGACCATCGGGATTCCCGGCAGCGCGGTCAGCGTCAGGCGCCGGGGGGCGCCAGCGTCGGTCATTTGCCGGCCTTGGATGGGGCGGCGGCTACTTGCTCGCCGGTGATGCGGATGCCGGCGCCGTCGATGCCGTAGCGCCGGTTGATACCGATCAGCACCGACGTCAGCGACTCGGCCACCACGGAGTTCACCAGCGGACCGGCGTGAAAGCCGCGCAGGCCGGCGGCTGCGACCAGCTCGAGCACCGCGTCGCGAGCTTCGGCCGAGTCGCCGGCCACCAGCACGTCGCACTCGACGTGATGCTCCTCGCGCAGGTGCGCCGCGCCGACGTTCTGGAACGCCGATACCACGTTCACCTCGGGTCCGACGATCTGCTGCGCCGCCACGGCGGCCGAGCCCTCGGGCGGAAGTTGAACGCGAGCGACTTTGGGCGGCACCAGCGGCACGGTGGCATCGACCAGGATCTTGCCCGCGAGCGCGGCGCGGATGGCTTCGAGATTGGGCCGATGGTTGGCGAAGGGAACGGTCAGCACCACGATGTCCGCCGCAGCGGCGGCCGCGGTGTTCTCATCACCCGAAACGGTCGCGCCCGGTGCTTCGGCGAGGATGTCCGCCACCGCGCTCTCCGCCTTCTCCTTCGCGCGTGACCCGATGATGACGGGATAGCCGGCCTTCGCCCAACGGCGAGCGAGTCCGCCGCCCAGGTCTCCGGTGCCGCCGATGATCGCGATCCGAGGTCGTCCCACACCCATGCCATCCCTCCACGTCAGTAGCTCGAGCCAGCAGCGGCCGGCAGCGAAAGCGAGAGGCGGAGCGTACCAAACGCAAGCGCCGCGATCGGAGGCGTTGCACCCAATTCGACTAGAATCCAAAGCCCCCCTCAGAAAGGAGCGACCCGTGAAGCTCTACGACTACAAGACGGCGCCCAACCCACGGCGCGTGCGGATCTTCCTCGCCGAGAAGGGCATCGACGTGCCGATGGTGCAGGTCGACATCCCCACCGCGGAGAACCGCAAGCCGCCGTACATCGACAAGAACCCGATGGGCGGCGTCCCCATGCTCGAGCTCGACGACGGCACCATCATCGCCGAGAGTGTCGCCATCTGCCGCTACTTCGAGAGCGTCCATCCGCAGCCGCCGCTGATGGGCCGCGACGCCAAGGATCAGGGCCTGGTCGAGATGTGGAACCGGCGCATGGAGCTCAACTTCGCGATGCCGGTGATGAACGCGTTCCGCCATACCCACGAGTTCTTCAAGAACCGAATCGAGCAGGTGCCGGAGTTCGGCCACTCCTCGAAGCGCGGCGCGCTCAAGCAGATGGAGTGGCTCGACGGCGAGCTCGCGGATCGCGAGTTCATCGCCGGCGACGCCTACTCGATCGCCGACATCACCGCGCTCGTCGGCGTCGACTTCGGGCGGATCTCGGACATCCGCATCGGCGACGGCCAGAAGAACCTCAAGCGCTGGTACGACACGGTGGCGGCCAGGCCGAGCGCGAAGGCGTAGACGGACGACCAGGCGCGCTCAGCGCGGCAGTTGGCGGCGGTGGTTCCACATCAGCCGCGCCAGTTCCCCCACCGTCGTCACCCGCGCTCCGGCGGCGCGGTTGGCGGCGCCGATCTCGAACGCCAGCCGCCACTGGCGCATGAGCTTGCGCCAGGCAGCGGCGACGCTGTTGGCGGGGTCGTAGATATCGGTCGACTCCGCGGTCACTCCGTTGAGCTCGAGCACGTGGAGCTCGCGCCCCTGCTCGAGCTCGACGGCGCCAGCGACTCGGATGTCGTAGCGGCCGAAACAGAACCCTTCGATCGAGCGACTGAGCGCGTCGATCGCGGTCTCGAGCGCCGCGGTCGAGTGGCGCGTCCCGTCGAGGAAGATCGATCCGCGCGCATGGGTGCCGATGTCGATCAGCTTCACGCGCTCACCGGCGGCGGGAACGGCGTCGCGGCGAGACCCCAGCTCGGCGCGATAGACGCGCGCAATCGCCACCGCCCGGCGGTCGGCCAGCACCAGCTCTTCGAGCGACGAGCGCCCGTCGCCGACGACCTCGGGCGGGTTCTTCTCGGTGATGGAGAAGATCCGCCCCCGCCCTTCGCCCGGCATCCGGTAGTAGAAGACGCCGAACTCGCGACCCGGCGCATAGCGCTGCGCGATCGCGCGCCCGGGCTGGCGCTCGAGCCAGCGCGCGGCTGCCGCTTCGTCGAGCACGGCCTCGACGCCCTGCCCGCGCTGGCCGACATCGGGCTTGAGCACGATCGGATACGCGATCCCCTCCTCCTCGACCAACGCACGCACCGCGCGTACCCGCTCCTCGAGCGGACCGGGAGGGACCAGCCGCCAGCACGGCACCTGGATCGGGGGCGAGCGGCACGGCTGATCGAGAGCGCGATCGAGAGCGGCGAGGATCTCGGCCTTCGACTCGCCGATGAACCCGCCGGCGGGAAAGCCCGGGTTCGCCGCGGTGAACACGGTCAAGCCGCGATGGCGCAGACCGAGCCAGCAGACGTAGGCGAGCACCGGCGGATAGAACAGCCAGGGCGGCCAGAACTCCCAGCGCGTCCAGCGTCTCCAGGTGCCGACCAGCCCTCGACGGCCGCGCCACGAGAACAGGGGCAGCACCAGGCGATGGATGACGTAGAAGAGCGCGAGCGCCACCACCAGCATCAGCGACAGGTTCGCCTGCAGCGCGCCGATGCGATCGATCGCGGTGCCGCCCACCACCCGTGCAACCAGCACCAGGAGCGGTGTCCACAACCCGACCGCCAGCGCCATGAAGAAGGCGAAGCGCCAGAACGAGGTGTGCAGCAGCCCGGCCGTGAAGTAGGTGGCGAGTCGAGTGCCGGGAGTGAAGCGACTGATCAACACCACCACGCCGCCGCGCCGCTCGAACCACGCCGAGCTCTTCGCCACCGCCTCGTCGTCCAGCCACCAGCGCAGCGGCGGACGGCGCAGGATCGGACGACCCAGCCACCGGCCGGCGCCGAACAGCAACAGATCGCCGACAAAGATCCCGACGAAGCACGCGAAGCTGGCGGCGGCGAACGGCAGGCGTCCGTCCGCGACCAAGAGACCCGCGCCGATCGACGTGAGGTCCTCGCTCACCAGAGTCGCCAGAGCAAGAAGGACGCCGACGGTGAGCAGAGCCGGGCCCATCCAGCGCGGCAGGGTCCGCCGATCGAACGGCGCCGCGGCCAGCCGCACGCGATCGGCGGACGCGGTCGAACGCGTCGTCGCTTCGCCGCGCTCGGCGCGATCCCAGAAGTCGG
>DATAFT010000092.1:0-5355 GCA_036257295.1 Thermoanaerobaculia bacterium | reverse complement strand
CGTCGCGACTCTGGGTCGCATCGCCGATCAGACGCTGGCGGATTGGGAGTGGGTCTTCGGCGTCAACTTCTGGGGCGTGCTCCACGGCATCCGCGCGTTCCTGCCCAAGCTCCAGAGCGCCGGGCGGCCGGCTCACATCGTCAACACCGCGTCGCTGGCCGGCCTGGTCGACGGGCCGATGCTCGCGCCCTACTTCGTGTCGAAGCACGCGGTCGTCTCGCTCTCCGAGTGTCTCGACCTCGAGCTGCAGGCCGAGTCGTCGCCGATCGGCGTCTCGGTGCTCTGCCCGGGGTTCGTGCGCACCTCGATCATGGACTCGAGCCGCAACCGCTCGGGCGGGCCCAGCGAGGCGGAACAGCTCCAGCGTTCCGGTGCCTCGCAGCTCGATCAGCTCATGCGCTTCGGCATCACCACCGGCATGGACCCCTCCGAGGTGGCCGACAAGGTGTTCTCCGCCGTGTGCCACGGCCGCTTCTGGGTCCTGCCGCACGACGGCAGCGGCGAGCGCGTGCGGTCGGTGGCGGCGAGGAGCTACGGAGACCAGAACCCGGAGCTCACGCCGATCGCCCAGCAGGCCGGCATTGCGGAGCCTGGCCCATCCCCGGTTGGGGCGGGGGCCGCGACTCGCAGCGGACAGTGATCGCCGCGTGAAAGCCATCCAGGTCGTCGGCTCGGGCAAGGACGCCGTGCTCGTACTCGGCGACGCGCCGGATCCGCGTCCCGCGCCCGGCGAGGTGTTGATCGACGTCGCCGCCACCGCCGTCAACCGCGCCGACCTGCTGCAGCGGCGCGGGTTCTATCCGCCGCCACCGGGAGCTTCGACCATCCTCGGTCTCGAGTGCTCGGGAACGATCGCCGAGCTGGGCGCCGGCGTGACCGGCTGGGGCGCCGGCGATCGAGTCTGCGCGCTCCTTCCCGGCGGCGGCTATGCCGAGCGGGCGACGGCGCACGCGGGATCGCTGCTCGCGGCGCCGTCGGCGATGACGTTGATCGAAGCCGGCGGCCTGCCCGAGGTCTTCCTTACCTGCTCGCTCAACCTGTTCCAGCTCGGCGGCGTGGAGCGCGGCGACTGGGCGCTGGTCCACGGCGGCGGGAGCGGCGTGGGCACCGCGGCGATCCAGCTCTTGAAGCAAGAAGGCGTGCGCACCATCGTGACCGCCGGAACCGCGGAGAAATGCCGCGCCTGCGTCGACCTCGGCGCCGATCTCGCGTTGAACTACAAGGAGCTCGGCGGCCGCTTCGCGCCCGCGGTGCTCGAGGCGACCGGGGGCCGCGGCGTCGAAGTCGTTCTCGACTCGATCGGCGGCTCCTATCTGGCGCAGCACATCGAGGTGCTCGCGATCGGGGGCAGATTGGTGGTCATCGGCCTGATGGGTGGCGCGCGCGCCGAGCTCGATCTGGGCACCGCGCTGCGCAAGCGGATCACGATCATCGGCTCGACCTTGCGTGTTCGTCCGGTCGAGGAGAAGGCGACCATCGTCGAGTACTTCCGCAACCGGTTCGGCGCCGCGGTCGAGCGCGGGGAGCTGCGCCCTATCGTCCATGCCGTGCTGCCACTCGCGGAGGCGCAGCGAGCCCACGACCTGGTCGAGGCGAGTGGGCACTTCGGCAAGGTCTTGCTCTCCGTCGCGCCTGTCTAGCTGTCTTATGTCTAGAGAGATAGGCCGATGCTGCGATAAGGTCGCGGCCTCGGAGGGGGTCGAGTATGGGAAGCGGAGGCTCGCGGTGGGACAGTGTTCGCTCGGCGGTATTGGCCGCCGCCCTCGCGCTGACGATCTCCGTGACTCTGCGCCCGCCTCTCGACGCTCAATTCTTGGGCGGCGAGTTCCAGATCAACACCTACACCACCGGCGACCAGGCCCTTCCCGCGGTCGCCAGCGACGCGGCCGGCAACTTCGTGGTGGTCTGGCGCAGCTCACCGGCCCAGGACGGCGACTTCTTCGGTGTATTCGGCCAGCGCTTCACCAGCAGCGCGATGGCGATCGGCGGCGAGTTCCAGGTCAACAGCTACACCGTCTACTACCAGGGTAGCTTCAGCATGGCGCCTGGGTTGGCGGCAGACCCCGAGGGCGACTTCGTGGTGGTCTGGGACAGCTTTGGCCAGGATGGCGGTGGAGGCGGCATCTTCGCCCAGATGTTCTCGAGCGGCGGCACCAAGTTGGCGGCGGAGTTCATGGTCAATTCGCACACGATCGCCAACCAGGCGCCGTTCCCCGGCGCTGTCGGCGTCGACGACGGGGGCGACTTCGTGGTGGTCTGGACCAGTGCCGCCGGGCAGGACGGCGCTTCGTACGGTGTCTTCGGCCAGCGCTTCGCGAGCGATGGAGCGAGGCTCGGCCTGGAGTTCAGGGTCAACTCCATTACCGGCGGGGCGCAGCGCGCCCCAGCGGTGTCGGTCGAGCCGGATGGCGATTTCGTCGTCGTCTGGCGAGGTCCCGGCGATGGCGACGGTGACGGCATCTGGTTCAAGCGCTTCACCAGCGCCGGCGTCGGTGGCTACAACGACATCCTCGTCAACTCGTTCGTGACGGGCACGCAGCGTGACCCGACCATCTCGGGCGACCTCGAGGGTGACTTCGTCGTGGTTTGGCAGGACAACCAGGGTGAGGATGGCGACTACCCCGGCGTGTTCGCCCAGCGTTTCTCGAGCGCGGGCGTGAGGCGCGGTTTCGAGTTCCAGGTGAACAGCTACACCACCAGCTATCAGCTCATGCCCGACGTCGCCGTCGAGCGGGGCGGCAACTTCATGGTGGTGTGGCACAGCTACGAGCAGGACGACTCGTATTTCGGTCTGTTCTCGAAGCTCTACAGGAGTGACGGAACCGAGTTGACCGGGGAGTTCCAGGTCACCTTGTTCACGAGCTCGGACCAGCGCTCGGGCTCGGTGGCGGTCGATCACCAGGGGGAGGCCATCGTGGCCTGGGCGAGCGTCCAGGAGGGTGTCACCGGAGCGTACGGCGTGTTCGGCCGGCTTCACGGGACCTTCCAGACCCCCAGCCCAACGCCGACCAACACGCCGACGCGCACCCCCACGCCGACGCGCACCCCCACGCCGACGCGGACGTTCACGCCGACTCCGACCAGCACGCCCACACGGACCAATACTCCGACGCCGACCAACACGCCGACGGCGACCTTCACCGCGACGCCAACCAGCACCAGCACCCCGACGCCGACGGCGACCTTCACACCCACGCCGACCAACACGCTGACGCCGTCGATCACTCCGACGCCTTCCAACACCCCGACGCCGACGGCGACCTCCACTGGCTCGACCACCCCCACGTTCACGCCGACGCGCACGTCGACACCGTCGAACACGCCGACGCCGACCAGGACCCCGACGGCGACCGCCACCGCGACGGCGACCTCGACGCCGACGCGCACAGCGACGCCCACGATCACGCCGACGCCCACGATCACGACCACGCCGGGCGGCGGCCTTGCCGAGATCGACATCGACGGTGACACCCAGGTCGAGGCGCTGACCGACGCCCTGCTGCTGTTGCGCTACATGTTCGGGTTCCGCGACGCCGTTCTCATCACCAACGCGGTCGACCTGGTGAACTGCACCCGGTGCGTGGCGGACGACATCGAGGCGTACATCGCGTCGATCCTCACGGCGCTCGACATCGACCTCGACACCCAGGTCGATCCGTTGACCGACGGGCTACTGATCCTGCGCTGGGTGTTCGGGTTCCGCGGCCCGGTGCTCACCGCCAACGCGGTCGACCTGGCGAACTGCGGGCGCTGCACCGCGGCGCAGATCGAGCCCTACATCGAGTCGCTGGCGACGCCGTAGCTCAGGAAACGTGCTGTCTAGCACTTTTCCTGAGCTGATCACTTTGGCGCCGAGGAAAAGTGCTGTGTAGCACTTTTCCTGAGCTCATCACTTTGGCGCCGAGGACGGCGCATGCGCTGCTCAGGTGTGTTCGAGACTGGCCGTCGGCACTGGGGCTGGCTGCGGAGCCGCGCCACCCAGCCACGACGGCGTCGTCGCTTCGAGCTCGACCAGCGGCGGGATGCTGTTGAAGCCGAGACGATCGGCGATGCGCACGATCACGTAGTGCACGGTGGGGATCATCAACAGCGTGAAGACGGTGGAGAAGACCAGACCGCCGACCACAGCGGCGCCGATCGGGCGCCGGCTCTCCGCTCCCGCGCCCACCGCGAACGCCAGTGGGATCGCGCCCAGGATCGACGTGACGCTGGTCATCAGGATCGGGCGGAAGCGGGTGTGCCCGGCTCGCCGCAGCGCCTCCACCAGCTCGGTGCCGCGCGCGCGCTCCTGATTGGCGAAGTCGACCAGCAGGATGGCGTTCTTGGTCACCAGGCCCACCAGCAGGATCAAGCCGATTCCGGTGTAGATGTTGAGCGAGAGGCCCAGGATGTAGAGAGCGCCGAGCGCGCCCAGCGTCGCCAGCGGCACGCTGAGCATGACGGTGAGCGGGTGGAGGAAGCTCTCGAACTGCGCCGCCATCACCAGGTAGACGACGAGCAGCCCGATGGCGAAGGTGATGTAGATCGCGCCCGCGGACTCGACGTACTCGCGCGTGACGCCGCCGAGCGCGGTGGTGAAACCGTCAGGCAGCTCTTCGTCGACGGCGGCCAGCGCCGGCGGCAGCACCTCGCCGAGCGTCGCGCCCGGCGCCAGGTTGGCGGTGACCGTCACCGAGCGTTGCAGGTCGTAGTGGGTGAGACTGGCGGCGCCGATCCTCGGCACCGCGCGCACCACCGTCGACATCGGCACCATGGTGCCGTCGTCGGCGCGCACGTGGATCTCGCCGAGCTGCTCGGGGACTGTGCGGAACCTGGACGCCAGCGCCGTGACCACGTCGTACTGCTTGGCGCGCAGGATGAAGTCGTCGATGCGGCCCTGCGACACCAGCAGCCGCATGCTTTCGGCGACGCCGGCCACCGAGATGCCGAGGTCGGACGCCCGCTCGCGATCGACGATGATGTCGAGCTGCGGGTTGTCGAGGCGCATGTCGGTGTCGACGTTGACCAGCCCGGGAATCTGGGTGAGGCGACCCACCACGCGCCGTCCGAGATCGTTGAACTCGTCGAGGTCCGCGGTCGAGCTCTTGATCGCGATCTGGACGTCGGCGCTGCGGAAGCCCTGACCGAGCGACGGCGGATTGACCGGGAACACCAGCGCTTCGGGGATCGCCATGAACTGAGGGAACAGCTTCTGGACGATCTCCTGCTGCTTGACCTTGCGCTGGCTCCAGTGCTTGAGCCGGGTGAAGACGATTCCCTGCGAGCTGTCGCCCGGACCACCGAACCCGAATGACACGGCAGCGAAGTAGCTTTCGACCTCCGGTATGGTCTGCACCGCGTCCTCGATCTTCTTCA
>DATAFT010000090.1:0-5675 GCA_036257295.1 Thermoanaerobaculia bacterium | reverse complement strand
CGAGCTTGATCGAGCTGCGCAGTAGACAGAGCGCGCCGATCGCGACCGTGGGCAGCCAGGACGCGGCGTGCGACAGGATCGCGAACGCCTGCGCCTGCGCCGCGGGATGACCGAGCAGATCGGCGGCCACCAGCACGACCGCGGCGTGGTAGGTGCCGACGTAGCCCGGGGCCGCCGGCACCGACACCGCCACGACGGTGGCGAGCAGCACCAGCCCGGAGTCGAGCCACGAGAGCGGGATGCCGGCGGCGCGCGCCGCGGTCCAGACCATCACGGCGTACAGGATCCAGATGATCGCGGTGGCGAGTCCGATCGGCAGGAGCTTGGACAGAGCCTGCCCGGCCCCGCCCTTCCCCCCGGGCACGCTCTGCCCGGGCCCTTCACCCAGGATGAGGAGGCCGCGCAGGAACGACCCCGCGAGGCCGCGCAGCCTCCCGCCTCCGCCGCTCGATTCCACGCGCGACACCAGGCGGCGCACCCACGCCGATCGCGAGGCCCACAGCAAGCCGCCGAACGCGACGATCACCAGCGCGGCCGCGCCGGACCACGCCGCGACTCCACCACCCAGGCCTCCCGAAAACGGCACCACCAGCGCCGCGACAGCGAGCGCGCTGGCGACGTCGAGCAGGCGCTCCACCGCGATCGATCCCAGCGCGGTCGAGACGTCGACGCGGCCGCCCCGCCGTCCGATCGCCACCGCGCGCATGAGCTCGCCGAGGCGCATCGGCAGCACGCCGTTGCCGAAGTAGCCGACCATGGTGGCCGAGAACAGCGGTCCGGTGCCGATGCGCTCGATCGGCGCGAGCAGGAGCTGCCAGCGCCACGCGCGCACGACGATGGCGGCGATGACCGCGACCACCGCGCCGGCGAACCACCACCAGTTGGCGTCCGCGAGCGCGGTGCCGAGCGCGGCGAGATCGACGCGTCGGAACGCGATGGCCAGGCCGGCCACGGCGACCAGCAAGCCAACGACGACTCTCGCCCAGGTCGGAAACGAACGGCGCAGCCCGCTCAAGACTGCGCCTGGGCCGTCCTCAGGCTCGGCAGCGCATACACCAGGACTCGCGCGCCCGACTGATCGACCACCAGGAGCTCGCCTGCGGCGCTGTCGACAGCAAGGCCCAGGGGCCGCGGCTTACCGGAGACCAGCGCGGGCAGCACCAGCGTTCCTTCGAGGCGGCCGCTCGGCGCGAAGATCCACACCCGTCCTCCGGTGGGATCGCCGGCGAAGACCCGTCCGTCGTCATCGGCAGCGACGAAGGGCTTGTCCGACACGCTCTCACTCCGCCAGTCGGGCACGCGCCAGTTGGCGATCGCCGCGTAACGGCGATCGAGCCGCTTCACGCGCCGGTTCCAGGTGTCGGCCACCAGCAGCGTGCCGTTCTTGTCCGGCGCGATCCCGACCGGCTCGTTCCACTGCTCGGGACCGGCGCCACCGCTGCCGATCGTGCGTAGCAGGCCGCCGTCGGGCGAGAACACCATCAGTCGCTTGTTGCCGGTGTCGGACACCACCAGCTCGCCGTCGAAACCGTCGCTGATTCCGCGCGGGCCGTAGAAGATCGGCTCCTCGACCGGTGCGTCGCCGGCGACCGGGCTGCTCCCGAACCGACCCCACTTGGCCGAGAAGCGTCCGTTCGAATCGAAACTCTCGACGCGATGGTTCCAGGTGTCGCTCACGAAGATCTGGCCGGACGGGCCCACCGCGACACCCCACGGCTCGTTGAACTGGCCGTCCCCGAGCTCGAGCGGGCCCGATCCATCGGGATCGGCGCAGCCGGAAGTCGCGGCCTGGGCGAGATCGCACTTACCGCCGAACGCGGTGCGCAGAGTGCCATCGCGCTCGAGCACGACGATGCGGTGATTGCCGGCGTCGGCGATGACGCGCGCGCCGTCGGGGCCGACCGCGATGTCGGTGGGACCCGCCAGGGCCACTCCGTTGAACGGTCCGGTGAAGATCGCTCGCGGCTGGGGCTCGAGACGGGTGCCGCTGCCGGCGACGGCCGGCGACGACGAAGACGCCGCCGTCGAGCCGCCGCCAGCGCCCGCGGTGTCGCCGAGTCCGAGCGCCGCCAGTCCGAGCGGCGCCACGTCGTCGCGAACGTACATGTCGAAGTCCTGGCGCGGATCCCACTTCACGGCGTCCATGTGCGAGTAGTCGTGGTACATCGCCATGCGCCAGAGCTGGTGACGACGCTTCGGATCGCGCAGCACCTGCAGCAGCTCGCGCGGGCCCTTGTTGGAGTACTCCTGGACCGGCCACCAGATCAGCCGGTACTCGCGCTTGACGTAGCCGTCCGCCACCAGCGGCCAGGCGCCGTCGCGATTCTTGGGTCCGGTGATGATGACGGGGGCGCCCTGCGCGAACTGCGCCTGGGTGCCCCAGGTACGGCTCTTCGGATAGTCGCGCAGGTACCACACGAACGGCCACGAGCTCTGATCGTCGTAGGCGACGAAGAGCTCGCGATCGCCGGCCGAGCGCTCGCTGATGAGCTCGATCTCGCGCATCGCGCGCTTCACGTCGGGCGTTCCCTGCGCGTACGAGAGGTGCTCGGTCGCCAGGTCGTAGTTCATGTAGCACAGCCGGATGCCGGCCCGGAGCGTGAGCGCGAGCAGGAGCCCGGCCAGACCCAGGGCGAGCCAGCGACCCGCCGGCCGTATGCCGGCGCGCCACGCGGCGCGCACCACGAACGCCAGCAGCACGATCAGAACGAGAGCGCGCACCACCCATTTCATGGTGTCCGCGACCGCGTCGGTGGTGGCACCCGCGAACGCGGGCCCCGCGATCCATTCGAGCGCGAGCACCGGCAGCAGGGCGCCGCCGGCGACCAGCGCCAACGCTCCCGATCTCGAGCTCGCCCGAGCTCCCACCGGGGATGGGCCAGCGGCGAGGATCAGCCTGGCGATGCCCCACCCGGCGAAGATCTCGAGCGGCAGCATCAGGTGGGTGACCAGCCACGGCATCTTCTCGCCGGCCCAGGTGTAAGCGCCCCAGGTGGCGAACGCCCACCACAGCAGGAACGAGAAGAAGCTGCGCCGATCGGAGCGGCCCGCGATCGCTACGGTCGGGATGCCCTGCGCGACGTCCGCCTCGGAGGCGATGTCGTCGGCTCCGAGGTCACCTCTCGCCGGATCCCACGACGTGCGACGCAGCGCGACCGCCGCCGCGACGATCGCGACCCCACCGGCGACCAGCGGCAGGATCTCGTACAGCACCGCGAGCAGCAGGTAGTAGAACCAGGGCTGGCTGCCGCGCGCGACCTCGTGCTGCGTCAGCCAGTAGCCGAGGCTGCCGACGATGCCGGTCGAGAGACCGCCGCGGAGGTTGGTGAAGAAAGTCGTGAAGAGAAGGATCGCGAAGCCCCAGAACAGGGCCATCGACCATGCGAAGTCGCGCAGGCGCAGACCCTCGTGGCTCGGGGTGGGTGCGGCGGCGAACAGCCGCCCGCGCACGCGGATCCAGCCCCAGACGATGGCTCCGCCGATCGCCGCCAGCGCGGCTACCACCACCAGGCCGCGCGCGTGGGCGTCGCGCACGTTCCAGCCCAGTGCGAGGTAGGCGGCACCGGACGAGAACGGCAACACCAACCCCAGCATGAGCACCATGAGGTCGCCCGCCGCCGCCCCGCGCGCCGGATCCGAGCGACGGCTCGCGATCAGCTCCACCGACAGCCACACGCCCACGATCGCGCCGAAGATGAAGGCCACCTCCTTGGCGGTGAATGCGAGCACCATCGCCGCGGTGACGAAGAACAACCAGCGACGCGCGCGCGCGCCGAGATAGCGGAACACGCCGTAGATCCAGAGCATCGAGAACAGCGCCACGTGCATGTCCATCCACACCTGGCGGCTGTAGAACAGCAGAGCCGGCGACAGCGCGACCAGGGTCGCAGCGCCGAACGCGCCGCTCCGGCCGAGGTAGGGACGGAACAGCCACAGCACCCCCACCAGCCCGGTGCCGGCCAGCGCGGCGGTCAGACGCGCGGTGGCGTCGCTCGCGCCCAGGAAGAAAAAGAGCAGCGCGTTGAGGTGGTAGAGGAGCGGTCCGTGGTAGGTCGGATCGTGAGTGTAGGTGCCCTTGCGCAGCAGCTCGTAGCCGTAGAAGGCGTGGATGCTCTCGTCGTGCGTCATCACGCGCGCGCCGAGGTCGTAGACGCGCAAGAGCGCGGCGACGACGATCAACGCGAGCCAGGCCCAGGCCTCGAGATCGAGACGATGGACGCGGGGCGATGCGACGCGAGGGACGTTCATTCGATCGGCGGGCACACCACGGACTCGGAGACGATCGCCACCGCGAGTGACCCTATGATGAAACGGCCGGGCTTGGCCAGGTAGGATACGCCGCTGCGCACCAACGAGACGTCGGCGACCGTCGGCACCGCAGAAGGCCCATCTCGACGCTGGGCGCGAGGATTGGCGGCACTGGTCTCGATCGCCGTCGCCTTCGCCGGAGAGCGCGTCCTCGACCTGCCCGACCGCTACCCCATCCACCTTCCCGGCTCGGCCACCCTGATCGCGCTGTTCAACCCGCAGATCCGCGGCTTCGACAACGCCGTGGTCGGCTACGCGATCATGCTGGTCGCGGCGGTGGCGTTCGCGCTACTGGCGGGTCCCTACGTTCGCGACCTGCCAGCGCCCGCGGCGCACCCCGAGGCTCCGCTCGATCGGGAGCCGCGGCCGAGAGCTCGCCGCGGACCGCCGGCAGCGGTGGTGGCCGCGCTCCTGCTGGTCGCCGCGGTGCTGTGGGGCCTCCTCGCCTGGAGTGTCTATCGGAAGCACCACGAGCTGCGCTACCTACTTCTGCTGTTGGCGTCCTTCTCCATCGTCACGGGCTGCCTCGCGCTACACGATCGAGCGCGCGGCGTGAGTCTCCGCTTGCGGCTCGGCCGCGGCGAGGCGGCCGGGGTCCTGGTTCTGCTCGTCGTCTGCGGCGCGATCCTGTCGTTCGACCTCACTGGCATTCCACACAGCATGTGGGGAGACGAGGGCGCGTTCGGAGACGCCGCGAAGATCATCGCGGTGGGCGACCGGCCGGCCGATCTGTTCGAGGTCGGCGTCTACGGCTTTCCGCTCGCGAGCTCGGTGTACCAGGCGGCGTTCTTCGAGCTGTTCGGACTCCGGCTGTGGAGCTGGAGGTTGAGCTCGGTCGCCGCCGTGCTGGCATCGCTCATACCGCTCTACTTCCTGGTGCGCGCGATGTACGGACCAGCGATCGCGGCGTTGACCCTGGTCCTGTTGACCACCTCGCCGTTCCTGCTCGTCTTCGCGCGGAGCGGCTACAACAACATTCAGGCCGTGCTGCCGCTCACGCTGGCTCTGTGCCTCGTCTACGCCGCGGTCGAACGCGACAGCCGCACTCTGTTCTTCGTTTCCGGCGCCGCCGCCGGCACCGTGATGGTGGGCATCCTGCCCTGGATCCGCTCGCTGGCGGGAGAGGCGGACCTCAACCACAAGCTGTTCGAGTGGGTGCTGGGCGCCGAGATGTACGTGACGTCGGTGTTTCGGGAGGTGACCCTCGAGAACAACCGCTGGCTCGAGATCGGCCGCCTCCACGTCGTGCTCGACGCCGGTCTGTGGGCGAGGCTCTTGGTGCGTGGCGTGATCCGGACGATGGCGGCCTTCCACCGAACTGATCTCATCGAATGGCACTACATCTCGGGATCGTTGGGCGGACCGTG
>DATAFT010000063.1:0-5841 GCA_036257295.1 Thermoanaerobaculia bacterium | reverse complement strand
CTCGAGGCGAAAGGCGCGCGGCTCGCGGGTCGCCAGCACGACGTCGAGGATGTACTCCTCGACCTTGGGATCGAGGTAGACGGCGTCGGCCACCTCGCGCACGCGACGGATGTCGGCGAGCGAGACCACCGGATGGAGCTCGGGCTGGTGGCGCGCCGCCCTGCGCCGCATGATTTCGACCTCCTCCTCACGCTTCGGATACGAGACCTTGATCTTGAGCATGAAACGGTCGACCTGCGCTTCGGGCAGCGGATAGGTCCCTTCCTGCTCGATCGGGTTCTGGGTGGCGAGGACGAGGAACGGGTCCGGCAGCAGGCGCGTCTCGTCGCCGATGGTCACCTGGCGTTCCTGCATCGCCTCGAGCAGCGCGCTCTGCACCTTGGCGGGGGCGCGATTGATCTCGTCGGCGAGCAGCAGATTGGTGAACACCGGGCCCTGTTTGATCTCGAAGCGGCGCTCGCCGGGCCGGAAGATCTGGGTGCCGATCAGATCGGCTGGCAGCAGGTCGGGGGTGAACTGGATGCGAGCGAAGTGAGCGTCGACCGAAGCCGCCAGCGCCTTGATCGCTGTCGTCTTCGCCAGCCCGGGGATGCCCTCGACCAGCAGATGTCCGCCCGCGATCAGCGCGAGCAGCATGCGATCGACCATCTCGCGCTGGCCGACCACCAACTTGCCGACTTCCTGGCGCACGCGTTCCAGGAGCTGGCTCTGCTGCTCGATCTCGCCGCGTAGGGATTCGATAGCCGTCGTCACTCGGTCCCCTCCTGGGTCACGCCAAACTGACACCTTACCCGCGCTGCAACCGCAACCCCACGTCACCGCCTTGACGCGGTGGTGGGCTGCCAGGCCAGGGGCCTGCTGGGTGGAGCAAGCATCACGCCAGACACCGGATCAGAGGGCCGAGTCGAGGAAAGAGAGCGCCGAAAGACCGACCACGTCGCGGCGCCAGCCTTCGAGCTCGGGTGGTAGCTCTCGCGACCCGTGCCCCGCCACCTCGCGAACCAGTCGCTCGAGCGCGCGCTTGTGAGCCAGCACCTCGGGAGCGATGCCGAGCTCGCGGGCGCGGTCGGCCACCAGCGCCTGAAGACCTCTGACCAGCTCGCTCGCTCGCTCGACGCGCGGCGCTCGTGGCGCCAGGCGCGGCAGATCGCCCTCGGGCATCCGACTGCCGCGCTCCACGGCCTCGAGCAGTGCGCGACCATAGCGGCGGCGCTCACGGTGCTGCAGCGTCGCCACGTCGCGCAGGTCGGGCGGCTGGCGCGGTCGCCGCCGCGCCAGCTCGAGCAGCGTCTCGTCGCGAACGACGAACGGGCGGGCGAGATCGGCGCGCCGCGCTTCTTCCTCGCGCCACTCGCACAACACCTGCAGCACCGCGAGCCCGCGGCGATCGAGTCCACCCGCTCCCTTCACGCGCCGGAAGGCCTCCGCGGGCTCGACTTCGTAGCGAGCCGGGTCGAGCAGGCGCGCGAACTCCTCGCGCGCCCACGACTCGCGCCCCCGCTCGCGCAGGCGATCGAGCAGATGAGAGTGGAGCGGCAGCAGGTAGGCGACGTCGCGCGCCGCGTACTCGAGCTGGGCGTCGGTCAGCGGCCGAGCCGTCCAATCCGATCGCGTCTCTTCCTTGGCCAGTCGAACGCCGAGCACCTGCTCGACCAACGACTGATAGCTGAGCGAGAAGCCGAGGCCGACCAGCGCCGCGGCGATCTGGGTGTCGAAGATCGACGGCGGCAGCGCGCCGAACTGATGAAGGAAGGCCCCGAGATCTTCGCCGCACGAGTGGAGCACGCGCTCGACGGCGGCGCCGCCGAGCACTGGGGCCAGCGGACCGAGCGATGGCAGCTCTACCGCGTCGACCAGCCACACTCCGCTCGCGTCCGCGATCTGGATCAGACCCAACCGCGCGTAGTAGGTGCGGGTGCGCACGAACTCGGTGTCGAGCCCGAGCGTCGTTTCGGCGGCGAAGCCGCGGCTGGCGGCTTCGAGCGCCTCGCTGGTAGCGATCAGGCGGGGCGGGGGCGCGCGCACGTTCGGGGTGCCGGTGGGCGCGCCTGCTGTCGGCGCCCGGCTGCCCAGTCCGCGGGTGAGCTTAGCAGGGGGTGAGGGCGGAAAACGACGCCCGGGGCCCGGTTGCAAGGCCTTGGCGTTACGGCTACTGTCTACGGACGAGCGTGCCCGCGACGCCATTCGACTCGATCCCAGGTTGATCGCAGCGCGCGGGCCAACGCGGCAAGCAGGCCCTCCTCGGGAACATTCACCCATGTGGGTTTCCTCCGCCCGCCGCACCATCCCGCTCATCATCCTCGGCGGCAGCGACCGCAAGCCGGCGGAACTGCCGCCTCAGGGCAGCGGTCTCCATCCCCTCTCCGGTTGCAAGGGCCTCGACGTCCGCCTCGGCGGGCGCTGCCTCATCGAGCACCTGGTCGATCGCGTGCGCGCGACCGGCGTGTTCGATCCGATCTGGGTGGCCGGTCCGGCCACCGCCTACCGGCGCCTGGCGTCCTCGATCGACGTGATCGACACCGACCTCGGTTTCGGCGCCAACATCCAGGCGGCGCTCGAGACGGTGATGCGCAGCTGCCCGGGGCGCGAGGTCGGCATCACCACCTGCGACATCCTGCCCGACGCGGCCGAGCTCGACGGGCTGCTCCAGGACTTCTGGAACGGCGGCCCTACCGATCTCTGGTTTCCACTGATCCTCACCGACCGCGACGAGCCGCTCGGCGCGTCCGACTGGAAGCCGCGCTATCGCATCGTGCCGGCCCCCGGTGAGCCGGCTTCGGTGGTGCTGCCCGGTCACCTCACCATCTTCGACCCCTACGCGCTCAACCTCTCGATGCTCTATCGCCTGTTCGACCTCGGCTACCGGACGCGCAACCGCCCCATCCGATACCGGCGGTCCTACATGCTGCGCCACGTGTTGTGGACGCTGGTGCGCCAGGATCTGATCCAACTCCTCGCGCTGCGCCTGCCCACCGTCACCTGGGACACGGTGCGGGGTGGCCTGCGCTCGGCGGCTGGCCTCTACCGCGGCACGCTCACGCTGGCCGAGCTCGAAGACGACATGCGGCGCGTCTTCGTGTTGCGCTCGCACCGCCAGCGTCATTCCGAGCGCCGCGTCCGCATGCCGCTCCTGCGCGCCCTGTCGATCGCTCGCGATATCGACACGGTGGAAGAGGCGCGCGCGCTGGGAGCAACGTTCGCCTGAGAGGCCGAGCCTGCGATCCATCGCGCGCGACGACGCCACGATGATCTCCACAACCCCGAGATCGCGCCTCCGCCCGAGCTGCGTCGCCATGCTGCTCGCGCTGGCGATCGTCGCCTTTCACGGCGTCCCGGCCGCCGCGACCCAGGCCCGCGCCAACCTCCTCCTGATCACCGTCGACACGCTGCGCGCGGACTTCCTGGGCTGCTACGGCTTCCAGGGCAACAACACGCCCAACCTCGATCGGTTGGCGAGCCAGGGCGTTCTGTTCGAGGACACCATCACCGTCATCGGCAAGACCGGGCCGGCGTTCGCCTCGCTCTTCTCCTCGCTGTACCCGCCCACTCACGGTGCGCGCCGCAACGGCGTACGCATGCGCGAGGACGTCCCGGTGCTCGCCGAGAAGCTCCGCGACGCCGGGTACACCACGGGCGCCTTCATCTCCAACTGGACGTTGAAGAGCCACCTCTCGGGCACGCATCGCGGCTTCGACCTCTACGACGACGAGAACTTCGACCGCGAGCGCAACAGCTTCGGCGCGGTCGAGCGCGACGCCGCCGACGTCACCAACGCGGCGGTGCGCTGGCTGGACTCGGCCCCCGCCGACCGTCCGATCTTCCTCTGGATCCACTACAGCGAGCCGCACAGTCCGTACGACCTGAAGTCGGCGCACGCCCCCAAGGCCGAAGGGAAGGGCGAGGGCGACGGACCGCGCTCGAGGCGGTACAAGTACTCGAGCGAGGTCGGCTACGTCGACCACTGGATCGGCAACTTCCTCACGCGCGCCGAGAAGCGGCTGCCGGCGGCGTCGACGCTCACCGTCTTCCTGAGCGATCACGGCGAGAGTCTCGGCGAGCACGACTACTGGGGTCACGGCAAGAACACCCACTGGCCCAATCTGCGCATCCCGCTGGTCGTGCGCGGGCCGGACATCCCGGCCGGGCGGCGCGTTTCCGCCGGAGCGTCGATCGTCGACGTGCTGCCCACGATCCTCGATCGGCTGAAGCTGCCCGTGCTGACCGGCGCCGAAGGACACAGCCTGGCGTCGACCTGGGACCACCAGGATCCCGATCATCATCTGCGCTTCGCGATGGGCGAGCGCCCCACCGCGCTCACCAAGAAAGGGCGCGAGCACTACAACCATCCGCTCGTGATCAGCGCGCAGAACGACGCGGCGAAGGCGGTCTACGATTTCGCCGACGGCAAGATCATCTACTACGACCTACGGGCCGACGCGGCCGAAGAGAAGCCGCTGGCGGGGCCGCCGGTCGAGATGCGTCCGCCGCTCGGGCGCCAGCTCTCGGACTGGTACAAGGGACTCGCCAAGTACGAACAGGACAAGGGCGAGCTCTCGCCTGAAGACCTCCAGCAGCTCCGCAGTCTCGGCTACCTCGACGGCTAGCCCGGCGCCGTCCTCGGCGCCAAAATGATCAGCGCGGAGGGCGTGCTATTCAGCACGCACTCCGCGCTCGAGCTCGTCGATCCAGGCCCGCGCGCTGGCGTCGCTGGGCGCACGCCAGTCGCCGCGCGGCGACAGTGAGCCGCCGGTTCCTACCTTGGGTGCGTTGGGCATCGCCGAACGTTTGTACTGACTCTGTTCGAAGAAGCGCTCGAGAAAGACCGCGAGCCAGCGCTTGATGGTGGGAAGGTCGTAGGCGTGCTGCGCCGCAACCGGCAGGTCGTCTGGCCACACGCCTCGCTGGACGCCGCGCCAGGCGTGGTGCGCCAGGTACGCCACTTTGCTCGGACGAAAGCCGAAGCGGGTGATGTAGTAGAGGTGGAAGTCCTGGAGGTCGAACGGGCCGATGACGTCTTCGGTCCGCTGGACCGCCGCGTGGTCGCCCAAGCTCGGCACCAACTCCGGCGTGATCGCGGTGTCGAGGATGGATTGCAGCACCGCCGCGGTGGGCGCGTCGACGCGTCCGCTGGCGATCGACCACCGCACCAGGTGCTGGATCAGCGTCTTCGGCACCGACGCATTGACGTTGTAGTGCGACATCTGATCGCCGACACCATAGGTGCACCAGCCCAGCGCCAGCTCCGACAGATCGCCGGTGCCGACCACCAGACCGCCGTGCAGGTTGGCGAGCCGGAACAGATGTGAGGTGCGCTCTCCGGCCTGCACGTTCTCGAACGTCACGTCGTACACCGCCTCGCCGCGGGCGAATGGGTGGCCGATGCGAGCGAGCATCGCGCGCGACGCCTCCGAGATGTCGATCTCACCCGCGGTCACGCCCAGGCAGCGCATCAGCTCGCGCGCGTTGTCGAGCGTGTGGGAGCTGGTGGCGAGACCCGGCATGGTGTAAGCCAGGATGTCGTTGCGCGAGCGCCCGAGCAGGTCGAAGGTCTTGGTCGCCACCAGCAGTGCTTGCGTCGAATCGAGGCCGCCGGAGATGCCGAGCACGACGCGGCCGATGCCGGTCGCCTCCAGGCGCTGAGCCAGCCCTTGCACCTGAATGCGATAGACCTCGTCGCAGCGCTCGTCGCGGTGCACGCGATCGCTGGGCACGAAGGGGAAACGGTCGACGCGGCGCTCGAGATCGAGCACCCCGGCGGGCGCCTCGAAGTCGAACGCAACCGAGCGGATGGAGGCGAGCCGCGCGTGGTGGTCGGCTATCGAGTCCTGGAAGCTGGTCATC
>DATAFT010000056.1:0-4816 GCA_036257295.1 Thermoanaerobaculia bacterium | reverse complement strand
CGCGCCCGCGATCGACGCCCACATGTTGGACTGGCTCGAGCCCACCATGCGCGCGGTCGAGGTCGAGCAGTTCTGCTCGTGGTCGGCGTGCAGGATCAGGAGCAGGTTGAGCGCGCGATCGACCGTGGGCGAGAACTCGTACTCCTCCGACGGCACCGCGAACATCATGTGCAGGAACTGCTGGGTGTAGCTGAGGTCGTTGCGCGGATAGATGAAGGGCTGGCCGATGGACTTCTTGTAGGAGAAGGCGGCGATCGTCTTCGCCTTCGACAGCAGGCGGATGATGTTGAGATCGACCTCGTCGTCGCGGTAGTACGAGGACAGCGCCGCCACCAGCGAAGCCAGGATCACCATCGGGTGCGAGGTGGTGGTGAACCCGTCGAGGAACTTCTTCATGTCCTCGTGGAGCAGGCTGTGGTGGTTCAGGTCCCAGCGGAACTTCTTGAGCTGCTCCTTGTTCGGCAGCTCGCCGTTGATCAGGAGGTAGGCGACCTCGGTGAAGCGGGCGCCCTGGCACAGCTGCTCGATCGGGTAGCCGCGGTAGCGAAGGATCCCCTTCTCGCCGTCGATGAAGGTGATCGCGCTGCGGCAGGAGCCGGTGGAGCCGAAGCCCGGATCGTAGGTGATGGCGCCGGTCTGGCCGCGGAGCGACTGGATGTCGAGGCCGACCTCGCCCTCACTGCCCACGATCACCGGGAGGTCGTAGTCCTTGCCGTCGAGGTGGAGCCGGGCGGTCTTCTTCGCGGACACGTCGTTCCTCGCCACATGCTCTCCTAGACGCGCTGCCCCCGAGTGACTCAAAAAGGCGACCTTCCGGGGGCCGGATTGTAGCGTCGCGAAGGGAGGCGCGCAACAAACCGGGGCTATACGCCGCGGGTCTCCGCCCCCCAGATCAGCTTGTGGAGCTGGACCTGGACGCGCACCGGCAGGCGGTCCTCGAGCACCCATGCCGCCAGCGGCAGGAGCTCGAGCTCGCCGTGCACCGGCGAGAACAGGACCGGACAGCGCGCCGCGAGCTGCCGCGTCTGCACCAGCTCGCGAGCCCACTCGTAGTCGTCGCGGCCGGCGATCACGAACTTGAGTTGATCGGTCCCGCGCAGCCGGTCGAGGTTGGGCCAGTGGTTGTGCTCCGCTTCACCCGACGCCGGGCACTTGACGTCGACGATGCGGCGCACGCGGGGGTCGACTGGGGCGATGTCGAGGCCGCCCCCGGTCTCGACCAGCACTTCGTACCCGGCGTCACAGAGTCGCTCCATCAGCGTCTGCACCGCGGGTTGGAGCAACGGCTCGCCGCCGGTGAGCTCGACCAACGAACAGCCGAAGCGCCGCACCTCGTCCAGCACTTCCTCGAGCGTCATCCACTTACCCTGGTAGAAGCTGTAGGTGGTGTCGCACCAGCGGCACCGCATCTGGCAACCGGTGGTGCGGACCAGCACACAGGGCAGACCGGCGAAGGTGGACTCGCCCTGGATCGAATAGAAGATTTCGTTGATGAGAATCCGCTCACTCATGAGCCAGTGCCCTGCGCCGCGTCGAAGTCACCACGGGGAATGGCGTCGCGTCTTCGCATGTTTCTCCAAGTAGCGGTGGGCCGCCGGGAGTTGAGCCCGCCGCGGAGCCGATGCTCCGACAATCTCCCAACTCCCTCTCCTCCCCCCGTGTCGCCCCCCTCCGCGACACGGGGTTTTTCTTGCTCCCTACGGGCGTGGTGAGTACCACGCCCTTCGCTCGCATCACTTTGGCGCCGCGGACGGCGCTGCTCGCTGCGCTCGCGCTTGCTCAGCATAATAGCCACCGCACGCGCGGTGCGCAGGGTCAGTCGCGGAGTTGGCGCAGAACGTAGTTGAGGATCCCGCCGTGCTGGAAGTAGAGCACCTCCTGCGGAGTGTCGAGCCGCAGCACGGCCGCGAACTCTTTGACCGAGCCATCGGCTCGGCGCGCCGAGACGCGCACCTCGCGCGCGCCCTCCGCTGCCTGCGCCAAACCGATCACGTCGAAAATCTCCTCGCCGGTGAGACCGAGGCTCTTGGCCGACTCGCCGCTCTGGTACTGCAAGGGAGCGATGCCCATGCCCACCAGGTTGGAGCGATGGATGCGCTCGTAACTCTCCGCGAGCGCCGCGCGCACGCCGAGCAGTAGCGGACCCTTCGCCGCCCAGTCGCGCGAGGAGCCGGTGCCGTACTCCTTGCCGGCGAGGAGCACCAGCGGCACTCCCTGCTCGCGGTAGCGCATTGCGGCGTCGTAGATAGTCATGGTCTCGCTGCCCGGGAGATGGCGCGTGAAGCCACCCTCGACTCCGGGCACCAGCTGGTTGCGCAGCCGCACGTTGGCGAACGTGCCGCGCATCATCACTTCGTGGTTGCCGCGCCGCGAACCGTAACTGTTGAAGTCCGCCGGCGTGACCCCGTGCTCGATCAGGTACTTCCCGGCGGGGCTGTCGACCTTGATCGAGCCCGCCGGCGAGATGTGGTCGGTGGTGACCGAGTCGCCGAGCATGGCGAGCACGCGAGCGCCGCGCAGGTCGGAGAGCGGCGACGGATCGGCCGGCAGCCCGTCGAAGAACGGCGGCCGCTGGACGTAGGTCGACGACGCGTCCCAACGGTAGGTATCACCTGCGGGGATCGGCAGCTCGCGCCAGCGCTGGTCCCCGGTGAAGACGTCGCCGTACTGGGTCTGGAACATCTCGGCGCGCACCACGCTCGAGACCGTGCGCTCGATCTCGTCGCGGCTCGGCCATACGTCCTTGAGGTAGATCGGTGTGCCGTCCGGCGCTTCGCCCAGCGGCTCCTCGTAGAGATCGACGTCGACGCGGCCGGCGAGCGCGTAGGCCACCACCAGCGGCGGCGACGCCAGATAGTTGGCGCGCACCTCCGGACTGATGCGTCCTTCGAAGTTGCGGTTGCCCGAGAGCACCGCCACCGCGACCAGATCGCCGTCGCGCACCGCCTTGGAGATCTCGGGCCGCAGCGGTCCGCTGTTGCCGATGCAAGTGGTGCAGCCGTAGCCCACCAGTTGGAAGCCGAGCCGGTCGAGAAACGGAGTGAGGCCGGCCGCGGCCAGATAGTCGGTCACCACCTTGGACCCGGGCGCGAGGCTGGTCTTGACCCAGGGCCGTGTCTGGAGCCCGAACTGGACCGCCTTCTTAGCCAGCAGGCCCGCCGCGATCATCACCGACGGGTTCGAGGTGTTGGTGCAGCTCGTGATCGCGGCGATGACCACCGACCCGTGCGTGAGCGCGTAGGTCCCGCCGCCGGCACTCACGACCTCGACCGCCGCCGGAGCGGCCTCGACGGCAGCGCCGGCCGATCCCGCCGAACCGCGCCCGCTGGTGCGCAGCATCACGTCGAGCTCGCGCTCGAACGACCGGCGCACGTCGGTGAGCGGCACGCGGTCCTGCGGCCGCCGCGGTCCGGCCAGGCTGGGCACCACCGCGCCCAGATCGAGCTCGAGCGAGGAGCTGTACTCGGCCTCGCGGCTCGACTCGTCGTGGAAGAGTCCCTGCTCCTTCATGAACGCCTCGATCAGCGCGATCTGCTCGGGCGCGCGACCGGTCAGGCGCAGGTACTGGAGCGTCGCGGCGTCCACCGGGAAGAAGCCGCAGGTGGCTCCGTACTCGGGCGCCATGTTGGCGATGGTGGCGCGATCGGCCACCGACAGCGACTTCAGGCCGGGGCCGTGGAACTCGACGAACTTGCCGACCACCCCGTACTCGCGCAGCCGCTGCGTGACGGTGAGCACCAGATCGGTGGCGGTGGTGCCGCTCGGCATCGCGCCGGTGAGCCGGAACCCCACCACCTCCGGCACCAGCATCGAGATCGGCTGGCCGAGCATGGCCGCCTCGGCCTCGATGCCGCCGACGCCCCAACCGAGGACGCCGAGACCGTTGATCATGGTGGTGTGCGAGTCGGTGCCCACCAGAGTGTCGGGATAGGCCCAGCCAGCGCCTCCCGCGGCGGCGTCATCGGTCATCACCACCCGCGCCAGGTACTCGAGATTCACCTGGTGCACGATCCCGGTCGACGGCGGGACCACGCGGAAGTTGTCGAAGGCGCTCTGTCCCCAGCGCAGGAACGCGTAGCGCTCGACGTTGCGCTCGAACTCGATCTGCGAGTTGCGCTGGAACGCGCTCGCGCTGCCGTACTCGTCGACCTGCACCGAGTGATCGATCACCAGCTCGACCGGCTGCAGCGGGTTGATGCGCTCGGGATCACCGCCGAGCGCCGCCATCGCGTCGCGCATGGCGGCGAGGTCGGCCACCGCCGGCACGCCGGTGAAGTCCTGCAGCAGCACGCGCGCCGGCATGAACGCGATCTCGTTGGTCGGCTGCGAGCCTGGACGCCAGCGCGCCACCGCTTCGATGTCCTCGGCGCGCACGATGCGTCCGTCCTCGCGGCGCAACAGGTTCTCGAGCAGGATGCGCAGCGAGAACGGAAGCTTCCCCAGCGCGAAGCCGCGCGCCTCGAGCGAAGGCAGATGCGCGATCCGAAGACGCCGGCCGGCGAGATCGAGCGTCCGGATGCTGCCGAACGAGTCCATCATCTGTACTCCATGGGAGCGGGGCGGCGTGGTGGCGAGCCGAGCCCGAGACAGCTACCTTAGCAAAGCAGCGGCGCGCACGCGCCGTCCTCGGCGCCAGAACAATGGGCAGCGGAGCGAATGGTAGACACCATTCGCATAGCCGCCCTGGCGTTAAGATGTGATCCAGATGGTCGGCTCATGAGCGACGGATCGGGGATCGAGACGCCCGTCCTCCTGGCGGCGATGCCGCAGGTGCGCGATCCCTTCTTTCATCAGAGCGTCGTCCTGCTCGTCCATC
>DATAFT010000027.1:0-5978 GCA_036257295.1 Thermoanaerobaculia bacterium | reverse complement strand
CGGCTACCAGGCCGCCATGCCGGTGCTGCGCGAGTACGTGCGCGGCTTCTCGAACCTCCACGTGGTCGGCCGCAACGGCCAGCACCGGTACAACAACCAGGACCACTCGATGCTGGGGGGCATGCTGGCGGCGCGCAACGTGGCCGGCGAGTCGCACGACGTGTGGTCGGTCAACGTGGAGGACGACTACCACGAAGAGATCCGCGAGTCGAAGGCCGGCGACCGCCAGACGCCGGCGCCGGCCGACGGCCGTCTGGTCGAGGATCTCCTGCGTGAGGCGTTCGCTCGCTACGACGCCGTGGCGTTGGGAGGCGCCGTCGGCGTCGTCACGGCGATCGGGCTCCTGCTCGCAACCGTGGCTCTGCTCCTTCGCGGCGGCGAGGTGGTGGGCCCCAATCTGTCGTTGCTCGACAACTATCTCTTCGGCTTCGACGCGAGCTGGCGAGGCGCGGCGATAGGCACGGCCGAGGCAGGCGCCGCGGGCTTCGCGCTCGGCTTCGTGCTGGGCCGCTCGATCAACTGGCTGGTCGATCGCCACGAAGTCGGGATCCGGCGCCGGCTCGAATACGCCTCCGCGATCGATCCCTTCGGCGCCGTGGATCAATGAGCAAGCGGGAGGCGAACGCGCGCGACGTCGAGTTGATCGCGGCCGCGGTCGCTCGCCTGCGCGCGGGCATCATGGCGTTGGTGTTCGCGTTCTGCGGCGGCCTCGGCCTCTTTCTCGCCACCGTCTGGCTGCTGGTGCGCGGCGGTCCCAACGTGGGCGAGCATCTCGGGTTGCTCGCCAACTACTTCCCGGGCTATCGCGTGAGCTGGCCGGGATCGCTCGTTGGGCTCGTCTACGGCGCGCTGGTGGGCGCGGTGGTCGGGTACTCGCTGGCGTGGATCTACAACCGGCTGGCGCGCGGGCCGGCTCCGTGACGCCCGTGCCGCGGGCGCTGTACGGCCTCATGCTCGCGGCGCTCCTGGTCCGCCTCGCGATCTGGCCCTGGTTCGCCGCCATCGAGCCCCAGATCTACGACGAAGGCGACTACGTCGAGCTCGCGACCAATCTGGCGCAGCACGGTGAGTTCGCGATGAACGGGCGGGTCACCGCGGCGCGGCCACCGCTCTATCCCGCAGCGATAGCGGTGATCTACCGCGCGGCCGGAATGGACGCTCACCAGGCGGTACGGCTGGCTCAGATACTCCTCAACGTGGCGATGGTCCCGTTGGTGTTCGTGCTGGGCCGCCACCTCTACGACCAACGCACCGGCCTGTGGGCGGCGGGTCTCGCCGCCTTCTACCCGTCACTGTGGGGGCACGACTATCTGCTGCTGACCGAAGTGCTGTTCACGTTCCTGTTGGTCGCGGGCACGGTCGCGGCGGTCGCCAATGCGGCGCGCCCGCGATGGGCTCTGGTCGCGGTCGCCGGCATCGCGTTCGGACTGGGGGCGCTGACGCGCACCTCGCTGCTGCTCTACCCGCCGCTCTTCGCCATCGCCACCTTCGCGTGGTGCAAGGCGCCGTCGGCGCGGCGCATCGCGACGGTGACGCTGTTCACCGCCACCTTCGCGCTCACCATCGCGCCATGGATCGTCCGCAACACGCGGCTCAACGGCCGGTTGTCGTCGATCGACTCCTACAGCAACTCGACGGCGGCGCGGTTCTCGCCGCTGCGTCACCTCTTCGAGAAGCCGGGATCGACCTGGGCGACGCGCCCGCCGCGCGAGCGTGACGGCACGCGGGCGGAAGCCGACGATGGAGGGGCGAGGGCGCGCCGCCGGCGCCGTGAGCGACTCGCCGAGTCCTCGAGCGCGAACGAGCCGGCCGGAGACAGCGAGAGCCGACCCGCGGCAGCCAGCGGGGGAGCCGAGAGCGGGCCGCCCGTGGGCTTCAGCGTTCACCTCAGGCGGGCCGTCAGGGGCGTGGTGTGGGACGGCCTCTTGTTCTGGCGCATCGACCGCGAGATCGCGGCCGCCGCCGCGGACGGCAGGCTGGGCTCGATGCCGCGGCCGGTGCTGCTGGTGCTCACCGCTTCGATCGCCGGTTACTACGTGGTGCTGGCGTTGGCTGCCGCCGTCGGGCTCTTCCTGCGTCCGCCCGAGGATCGACTCCGACTCGGGCTGTTGCTCTCGGTCGTGGTGGTGCTGTTCGCGGTGCACACGTTCTCGGTCGGCCACTCGCGCTACCACATCCCGCTGATGCCGCTGCTGGCGGTGTTCGCGGCGCGTCTGTGGGTCGCTCGCGGCCAGACCGTGGTGGCGCGCCGCCTGGTCGCCGGACTCGTGGCCGCGTCGGTGTTGATCGCGAGCTGGACGACGGCGTTCGTTCGCTACGACCTGGTCGACGTGCGCAACAAACTGGAACGATCGGAGCGCCGCCCGGCGGACGGGCGGATAGACTGAGCCGCCTATGGAGACCGCCACCAGCCCATCGATCCTGGCCGAAGGAAAAGTGCTCGCCGCGCGCGAGGGCGCGGTGGGATGGATCACCTTCAATCGGGCGGAGCGTCACAACGCGCTGTCGGTCGAGATGTGGGAGGCGATCCCGCAGGCGCTCGACCAGCTCGAGGCCGACGGCGAGGTGCGCGTCATCGTGCTGCGCGGCGCGGGCGGCAAGGCCTTCATCTCCGGCGCCGACATCTCGCAGTTCGAGAAACAGCGCTCTGGCGAGACCGGCCGCGTCGGCTACGACTCGCTGGTGGGCACCGCCAATCAGCGGTTGGCGGCGACGCGCTGCCCGACGATCGCGATGATCCGCGGCTACTGCATCGGTGGCGGGCTCGGCGTGGCGCTCCAGTGCGATCTGCGAGTGGCGACCCGCGAGTCGCGCTTCGGCATCCCCGCGGCGCGCCTCGGCGTGGGCTACGGCCACCCCGGACTCAAGCGCCTGATGGACGTCGTGGGCCCGGCCTTCGCGATGGAGATCTTCTTCACCGCGCGCCAGTTCTCCGCGGACGAGGCGCTGGCGATGGGTCTGGTCAACCGCGTGGTGGACGACGGCGAGCTCGAAGGCTTCGTGGCCGACTATTGCAACCGCATCGCCGAGAACGCGCCGCTCACGATCGGCGCGGTCAAGACTTGCGTGCGAGAGCTGCTCCGCGGTCGTGAGTTCGACCGCGAGCGGTGCGAAGCGGTGGTGCGAGCTTGCTTCGACAGTGAAGACTACGTCGAAGGCCGACGAGCGTTCATGGAGAAGCGCCGCCCGATGTTCAAGGGCCGCTAGCTTTCACGTCCTACGTCAAGTCGAGGATCGCTCTTCCGAAGATCTGGCCACTCTCGAGGGCACGAGTGGCTTCGTTGATCTGATCCAGCCGATAGCGCGCCGTAACCAGCGCGTTCAGATCGAGGATCCCTCGCTCGTGCCAATCGAGGAAAACGGGGAAGTCCCGGTCGGGGTGGCACGAGCCGCCGATCGAACCGATGAACTTCTTCTCGTGGATCAATAGATCGATCGCGTTGATCTCGGGCCTGGCGCCCGGCACGCCGACCAGCACCGCGGTGCCGCCGTCCTTCGCTCCGAAGTGGCCGGAGCGCACGGCATCGACGATCTGCTCCATCGTGATCTTGACGCCGATGCAGTCGAAGGCCCAGTCGGCGCCGGCGAGTGGGCGCCGCAGGATGTCGTAGGCGCCTTCGCCCTTGGTCGTGATCTCGCGGATCGCCTGCACCGGATCGACCTGCGACGCGTTCACCTTGTGGGTGGCGCCGAAGCGGACGGCGAAGTCGAGCTTCGCGTCCGAGAGATCCACCGCGATGATGGGATTCGCCTTGGCTTCGCGCGCGGCCGCGATCGCGGAGAGCCCGACACCGCCTACGCCGAAGACGGCGACGCTCTCACCGGGGCGGACTCCAGCGGTGTTCTTGACCGCACCGGCGCCGGTGATGACGGCGCAGCCGATGATCGCCGTGACGTCCTTTTGGATGTTGTCCGGCACCTTGACCACGAACTGCTCGTCGGCGATGGTGTGGTCGGCCCAGCAGAACACGTTCTGCGACAGCGCCTCGGCGCCGCCGGCGACGCGCACGACGGCGGGGTCGGGACGCCGCTTGGTGCGCGGCGCGTTGCGTGGCACCCAGGTGACGATCGTGGTGTCGCCTTCCTTGACGTGATTGACGCGCCTGCCCGCTGCGATCACGGTACCGGTCGCCTCGTGGCCGAGCACGACGGGGTTCTGCCGTGGGGCGTGCATCTGGTGGAGCTGGCTGTGGCAGACGCCGCTCGAGAGCAGCTTGACCACCACCTGGTGCGGACCCGGGTCGGGCAGCGAGAGGTCCTGCACCTCGAGTGGGCCGGCATGGGGCGGAACGACGACGACGCGGGCGGGGGTTGGCATCGCGAGTTTCCTCCAACGGGTGATTACAGACTCGCAACCATCTCACGGACAAGCCCCAACCGCTCGGTCGAGGCCACCGCTTTCGCCGGATCGGCAATCAGGTTGCGCATGATCACGTCGCTGTAGCCCATGGCGGCGAGCCCGGCAAACGATTCCGCCACCTGCTCGGCGCTGCCGATGACCAGCGCCTCGGGCGCGAAGCCACGATAGCCGGCGCGCACGATCGGCTCGGCGGTTGCGCGCGCTTCCTCCGCGCTCGAGCCGACGTAGACGTCGCGGCGGATGGCGGCGAGGCCACCGGCGAGACCGTGCGCAGCGCGCCGCTCGCGGTAATGCTCGAGCTGACGCCGGAGCTGCTCCACAGTGAGATTCGGACCCCCCAGCCAACCGTCGCCGAGCCGCGCGGCGCGGTCGATCGCGGCGGGAGCGTGCGCGCCGATCCACACCTCGACCGGCTCGGCGGGACGCGGCGCGATGCGCGCGCGCTCGAACTTCCAGCGCCCGTCGCTCGACACCTCTTCGCCCGCCCACAGTCGACGCAGGATCGAAAGCGACTGCTCGAAGCGCGAGGGACGCTCCCTGGGATCCACGCCCATCGCCTGGAACTGACGATCGGCGGGCCCGATCGCGCACTGCAGGATGAAGCGGCCGCGCCCGAGGCTCGCCAGTGTTCCGACCTGCTCGGCGACCAGCACCGGGTGCCACAGCGGCAGCAGGTAGAGCGCACCGAACGGTCGATCGCCCCACTCGGCGAGCAGGCGTCCCATGATGGCGGTGTTCTGGTAATAGGCCTGGGGTGTCGAGTGATGATCGCCCACGAACAGCGAGTCGAGCCGTGCCTGCTCGGCGGCTCGCGCTCGATCGATCATGCGCCGAGCACCCTCACGGGGGTCGGCGACGTCGTAGGCGCTGGTGATCGAGATGCCGACGCGCATGCGCGATCACGCCGCCGGCGGGGGAGGTGGCGGCACCACGACCGCGACCTGCTTGCGATGCAGCACCGCCGCACCCAGGAGCGAGCCCAGCGTCGAGAACAATCCGTAAATGAAGAGGTTGAAAACGAACGAGAGCAGGATCGCGCTGACCGCCAGGGTGCCGGTGCCCATGGTCGCGACCAGATTGCGCAATTGGGGCGGAAGGTCGGCGTCCGACAACGCGTCCTGGATCGATCCCCACATGCCGGCGCCCCAACCCAGCAGCGCGATCGGCAGCGACAGCATCGCGGTCACGCCGGCGCCGATGAGGCCGGCGAGCAGGCCCACCAGGGCGGCGTCACCCCACTGCGGCCGCGGCGTCGCCGGCGCGTCCTTGAAGTAGAGGTAGGCGGCCAGGAAACCGCCCAGCACCACCAGCGAGCAACAGGCGCAGTTCAACGCGCTGAGGAACGGCGTGGCCGACGCCGCTCCGAGCGCGAGGCCCGCCAGGGCCGCCGCTCGCATCATCTTGCGATTCATCGGGGGACTCCTCCGTGTGCTGCATCGGGCTCGGGCCACGCGCCGCGTGTCATCCGCCGCGCCAGCTCGGCCGCCGCCGCCAACACCAGGAGCGCCACCGGGAACGCGGCGATCAGCCCGGTGGCGAACCGTGACGCCGGCGTGTTGGCGAGCAGCACGGCGTCGATCGCGAGCGGGATCGAGAACAGAACGATGGTGCGCGGTCG
>DATAFT010000664.1:0-4493 GCA_036257295.1 Thermoanaerobaculia bacterium | reverse complement strand
GAACAGGACGCCGAGGGTGGAGGAGATCCACATTCCCAGCTCGCGGGGCTCGGCGGTGACGGAGCGGCGCAGACCTTCCTTTATGTAGCGCACCGCGAGCGGTGCGTTGGCCGCGATGCGGCTCGCCAGCGCCCGCGCCGTGGGCAACAGCTCGTCGTGCGCGACCACGCGCGACACCAGGCCGATGCGCAGCGCCTCCTGCGCGTCGATGACATCGCCGGTGTAGCACAGCTCCGCCGCCTTGGCCGGGCCGACCGTGCGCGGCAGTCGCCAGAGGCCGCCGAGGTCGGGAATCAGACCTCGCTTCACGAACAGCTCGCCGAAGCGGGCCCGCTCGGAGGCGATGCGGATGTCCGCGAACAGAGAGAGGTCCATTCCCCAGCCGACCGCCGGACCGTTGACGGCGGCGATGACGGGACGGTCGCACTCGAGCACCGCGAATGCGGCGGGCGTGGGCGTTCCCCGCACGGCGCGCAGGCGATCGATGGTGGGCCGTTCCTCGCCCAGCATGATCTGCTTCACGTCGTCGCCGCTGCAGAAGGAGGGGTCGGCGCCGGTGAGGACGACGGCGCGCACCTCCGGGTCCCGCTGCGCTTGGGCGAAGGCCTCCTCGAGCTCGCGGTAGGCGGCGCGGTTGAGCGCGTTGCGCACCTCGGGGCGATTGATCGTGATGGTGGCGACGTGGTCGTCGAGGCTGAAACGAACCAGTTCTCCGCTCATCGGTCCTTTCCTCCCAAGCAGTGATCTCCGGGCCGGGTAGCGGAGTACGCTAGCACCGGACGCGGCTTCCTTCGACCACCATATGCAACCAGGCGAGCCGTTGTGGACCCCGGGGGCCGACCGCGTCGCCGCGGCCGACCAAACCCGATTCCGGGCACGGATGGAGCAGAGCTCGGGCCGTCGCCTCGACGACTACGGAGCGCTCCACCAGCTCTCGATCGAGCGCCGCGACTTGTTCTGGGGGGAAGTCTGGGACCACTGCGGCGTCGTCGCGCGACGGCGTGGAACGGTCGTGCTCGCTGGCGCTGACCGCATGCCGGGCGCCCCGCGGGGCGAGGAGCCGCCCACGCGCTGGTTTCCCGAGGCGCGCCTCAACTTCGCCGAGAACCTGCTCGACGGTCGGGGCCGCCGGTCGGACGAGGCCGCGATCGTGTTCCGCGGCGAGTCGGGGTTGCGGCGCCTCCTCACCTGGGGAGAGCTGCGAAGCGGCACCGCGAAAGTGGCCGCCGCGCTGCGCGCGCGCGGAGTGAGCGCCGGCGACCGCGTCGCCTCGCTGCTGCCCAACGTGCCCGAGACCATCGTCGCGATGCTCGCCACCGCCTCGATCGGCGCCATCTTCTCGTCGAGCTCGCCGGACTTCGGCACCGCCGCCGTTCTCGACCGCTTCGGTCAGATCGAGCCGCGGGTCCTCTTCGTCGGCGACGGCTACTGGTACGACGGCAAGTGGTTCGACACCCTCGCGCGACTCGACGCGCTCGTCGCTGGACTGCCCACGGTCGAGATGGTCGTGGTGGTGCCGTATGAGCAGCATGAGCGCGAGCCCTCTCGATCGGTGCGCCATGCTCAGGTCCTGTCGCTCGACGAGCTCATGGCGAGCGCGGTCGCAGGCGACGCGGCGGCGAGAGTGCTCTCGTTCGAGGCGCTGTCTTTCGACCATCCGCTCTACGTCATGTACTCGTCGGGCACCACCGGCAAGCCGAAATGCATTCTCCACGGCGCCGGTGGGACGCTGCTCCAGCACCTCAAGGAGCACCGTCTTCACGTCGACGTGAAGACCGGCGACCGCTTGTTCTACTTCACCACCTGCGGCTGGATGATGTGGAACTGGCTCGCGTCGGGTCTGGCGTCGGGCGCGACGCTGATCCTCTACGACGGCTCGCCGTTTCACCCGACGCCGTCCGCGCTCTTCGACCTCGCCGCCGAGGAGCGGGTCACCATCTTCGGGACCTCCGCCAAGTTCCTCGACTCCGCCGCCAAGGCCGCCCTGTCGCCGTGTCACAGCCACGATCTGAGCGCGCTCCGCACCGTGCTCTCGACCGGCTCGCCCCTCCTGCCCGAGGGGTTCGACTACGTCTATCGCGAGGTGAAGGAGGACGTGCACCTGGCTTCGATCTCGGGAGGGACCGACATCCTCTCGTGCTTCGTCCTGGGCAACCCGACGGCGCCGGTGTATCGCGGCGAGATCCAGTGCGCCGGGTTGGGGATGGCGGTCGAGGTGTTCGACGAGGGCGGCCGGCGGGTGATCGGACGACCGGGCGAGCTGGTCTGTACGAGACCGTTCCCGTCGATGCCGCTCGGCTTCTGGGGCGACCCCGATCGCAGGCGCTACCGCGCCGCGTACTTCGAGCGCTTCCCCGGCGTCTGGCACCACGGCGATTGGACGATGGAGACCGAGCGCGGCGGATTCGTCATCTACGGCCGCAGCGACGCCGTCCTCAACCCCGGTGGCGTGCGCATCGGAACCGCCGAGATCTACCGCCAGGTCGAGCGCCTCGACGAAGTGGTGGAGTCGATCGCGATCGGACAGGAGTGGGACGGCGACGTGCGGGTGGTCCTGTTCGTGAAGCTGCGCCCGGGGGTCGTGCTCGACGGCGAGCTCGCCGCCAGGATCAAACGCGCGATCCGCGAGAACACTTCACCGCGCCACGTCCCGGCGAAGGTGCTCCAGGTCGAGGACATTCCACGCACGCGCAGCGGCAAGATCACCGAGCTCGCGGTGCGCGACGTGGTGCACGGACGCGAAGTAAGGAACGTGGGGGCGCTGGCGAATCCCGAAGCGCTCGAACACTTCCGAGGTCGGCCCGAGCTCGCTTCCTAGCTCGGTAGGCGGACCTGCGCGCCAAGCTACAGAGGTATTCTCCTATCGGCTCGTTCTGGGACTGGCCCGGCGACACCGCGATCATCCTGGCCCGGAGGTGACGTGGTGGCTCACGAGGGAGGCGCGATGGATTCGACAGTCGTAGCCGCGTCGGCGGCGGTGGTCGGCTCGATGGTCGGCGGGGCCGCCTCCATTGCGACGGCATGGCTCACCCAGCGCACGCAGACCAGACGGCAGACCATCGTCGCGGAGATCCGGAAGCGCGAGGCTCTGTACGCCGACTTCATCGTCGAATGCTCGAAGCTGGCGATCGACGCACTGGACCACAATCTCGAGAGTCCCCAGCAGGTGTTCCAGGTGTTCGCTCTGCAGAACCGCATCAAGCTGGTGGCCTCCGAGGCCGTGGTCGCGGCCACCGACCAGACCATCAAGCGCATTCTGGAGCAGTACTTCGGGCCCAACCTCAGCCGGGAGCAGCTACGCGAGCTGGCATTCGCACGCCTCGACGAGGACCCGGTTCGCGCTTTCAGCAAGGCCTGCCGCGAGGAGCTCCAGGCGCTCGAGCGGGGCCTGGGGCGGCGATGAGGGAACCAGGAAAGGTCTGCGTCGTCGCCGGGGTCGGGCCCGGCAACGGTGTCGCGCTGACTCGGCGTTTCGCGGTGGGAGGCTATCGAGTGGCCATGCTGGCGCGCTCCGCGGAGCGCCTCGCCGACTGGGAGAGTGAGATCGCGGGCGCGCGAGCCTACACGGTCGACATCTCCGATCGCACCGCCGTCGAGTCGACCTTCGCCGCCATCAAGCAGGAGCTGGGTCCGATCGACGTCCTGGTGCACAACGCCGCCGCGGGCGCGCGCGAAGAGTTCCTCGACCTTCAGGCCGAGACGCTGGAGCGAACGTTCAAAGTCAACGTGCTCTCACTGCTGCACTGCGGTCAGCTCGCGGCGCGCGACATGCTCGAGCGCGGCGGGGGAGCGATCGTGGTGACCGGCAACACGGCGGCGCGCCGCGGCATGCCGGCCTTCGCCGGCTTCGCGCCCACCAAGGCGGCGCAGCGCATCCTCGCCGAATCGATGGCGCGCAGCCTGGGCCCGCGCGGCATCCACGTGTCCTACGTGATCATCGACGCCGTGATCGACCTGCCGTGGACGCGCAAGCGGATGCCGAACGCGCCCGACGACTTCTTCGCCAAGCCCGACGCGATCGCCGAGACGGTCTGGCACCTGGCCCACCAGGAACAGTCGGCGTGGAGCTTCGAGGTCGATCTGCGGCCGTTCGGGGAGAAGTGGTAGCGGAGGGAACGGAGGAGTCAGATGACTGCAAAGCAAGAGTCGTTGCACTCGCGCCGGCACGTGCTCGGTTTCGGCGCCGCGGCCGGGGCGATCGGACTGTCCCTCGTCGGCGACGCCAGCGGCGCGCCCGGCGACTGCGCGACGGGCGAGACGACGGGTCTTTCCGGGCTCGCGTTGGTGCGTCATCAACTGGCTCGCCTGCTCGAAGCGGATCGGCTGGAGATGGAGGCGGGCTACCTGACGCTCGAAGACGGCATGCTGATGGTGGCGTCGATTCATCATCTCCGCGAGGTCAACGGGCCGATGATCGCGTGGTGGTCGGGACGTCGCAAGAGCGACGAAGAGTTCAGGATGTGGCATCCCCTCGAGCACGTACGCATGGAGTA
>DATAFT010000619.1:0-4649 GCA_036257295.1 Thermoanaerobaculia bacterium | reverse complement strand
GCTCGCGGCGCGCGGCTTCGTCGTAGCCGGTGTCTCGCACTACCACGAGTCGTGGATCTACGGACCGGCGACGATCGATCGCGCCGCCGTGCTGCGACTTTGGGACCGTCCACCCGATCTCTCGTTCGCGCTCGACAGTCTGCCGAACATCGCGGAGCTCGCACCCGTGCTCGACATGGCCCGCGTCGCGGCGCTCGGACATTCGTCCGGAGGCAACACCGTGATCGCGCTCGGCGGCGCCCGTCTCGACCGCGGCGCGCTGATGGCGTACTGCCGAACCGACGCCGCTACCCAGGACCGGGGCTGCGACTATGCGGCCGCCGCCACGGTCGTCGCCGAGACGCCGCCGGAAGCCAGCGCCTCGTATCGCGACCCGCGCGTGCGCGCGATCGTCGCGTTCGACCCCGCCGCGGGTCCGGGGTACAGCAAGGAGTCGCTCGCCGATGTCACCGTGCCGGTGCTCATCGTCGGCGCGGCGCGGAACGATTTCCTGCCGTTCGATCAGCACGCCAAGCGCTATGCCGACAACCTGCCGAGCGCGACGCTGATCACCCTAGATTCGGGCGAGGGCCACTTCGTCTTCCTCGATCCCTGCACGCTCGAGCTCGAAGCGAACGGAGTGCCGCTCTGCAAGGATCGCCCCGGCGTCGACCGAGCGGCGGTGCAGGATCGCCTCGCCGACGACGTGGTCGCGTTCCTCGGACGTACAATTCCCCCTTCGACCGGGAGGAAACAACCATGACCGCCACCGAGCGACTGACGGCCGCCATCGAGCCCTACCGCATCCAGATCGCCGACTCGCAGCTCGACGACCTGCGCCGCCGCCTGCGTGAGACGCGCTGGCCCAACCAGGAGACCGTGGCCGACTGGACGCAGGGAGTCCCGCTCTCCTACGTCAAGGAGGTATGCGGCTACTGGGCCGATCGCTACGACTGGCGCAGGACCGAGACGCGCCTCAACGCGATCCCGCAGTTCAAGACCACCATCGGCGGCCTGGGCATCCACTTCCTCCACGTCGAGTCCAAGCACGAGAACGCACTCCCCCTCGTCCTCACGCACGGCTGGCCGGGGTCGATCATCGAATTCCTCAAGGTGATCGGGCCGCTGAGCGACCCCACCGCCCACGGCGGCAGCGCCGCCGATGCGTTCCACGTCGTGGTGCCGGCGCTGCCGGGCTACGGCTTCTCCGACGCGCCGACCGAGAAGGGTTGGGGCGTCGAGAAGATCGCCACCACCTGGGCCGAGCTGATGAAGCGCCTCGGCTACGAGTGGTACGTGGCGCAGGGCGGCGACTGGGGCGCCGCGGTCACCACCGACATCGCGATCCAGGACACCGAGCACTGCCACGGCATCCACCTCAACATGCCGACGGTGGGGCCCGACTCCTCCACCATGGACAGTCTCACCGAGCGCGAGAAGGACGCCCTGGCGGGGCTCAAGTACTACCAGGACTGGGACTCGGGATACTCGAAGGAGCAGAGCACGCGGCCGCAGACCGTGGGCTACGGGCTCGCCGACTCGCCGTCGGGCCAGGCGGCGTGGATCCTCGAGAAGTTCTGGGCGTGGACCGATTGCAACGGGCATCCCGAGAACGCGCTCACCCGCGACGAGATGCTCGACAACATCATGCTGTACTGGCTCCCCAACGCCGCCGCCTCCTCGGCGCGCCTCTACTGGGAGAGCTTCACGCGCACGCGACGCGACGAGATCACCATCCCGGTCGGCTGCAGCATCTTCCCCAAGGAGATCTTCCGCGCCTCCCGTCGCTGGGCCGAGCGGCGCTACAAGAACCTGGTGTACTGGAACGAGCTCGACAAGGGCGGCCACTTCGCGGCGTTCGAACAGCCCGAGGTGTTCGTCGACGAAGTGCGCAAATGCTTCCGTAACGTGCGCGCTTGACCACGATCGATCCGGCGTCTACTCCGCCGGCTCGTTTCGCCGACGACGACGTCGAGCAGCTCCGGCTGCTCTCGGTGTTCCACTACGTGGTGGCCGGAATCATGGCGCTGGTGGCGCTTTTTCCGACCCTCTATCTGGTGCTCGGCGTGCTGATGGCCTTCGGGCGCCTCGCACCCGAGGACGACGGCAGCAGGATCGTCGGCTGGTTGATGGCGACCTGCGGGTCGTTCTTCATGATCGCCGGACTCAGCTTCGCCGCCACGATCGCCGTGGCGGGCAGGTCGCTGGCCCAACATCGCCGCTACACGTTCTGCCTGGTGGTGGCGGCGCTACTCTGTCTGTTCGTGCCCTTCGGAACGTTGCTCGGCATCTTCACGATCATCGTCCTGGTGCGGTCGTCGGTGCGCGCGAGGTTCCTCGCTCGAGCTCAGTGAGTCAGTTGCCGCTCATCTCTCCCGGCACCTCGCCGGGGCGCTACTTGGGCTGTCAAGATCATCTTGACATCGTGATGTTGTCAAGCTAGCCTTGACGGCTAGAGGGGCCCGTGGCTCACCAATCCCCGCTCTACTGCTCCTTCTGCCGCAAAGACGACTCGACGGTCGAGAAGCTGATCGGCGGCCCCGGCGTCTACATCTGCGACGCCTGTGTCGCGATCTGCAACCGCATCCTCAAGGGCAAGCCGACGCCGCCTTTCCCAGGGTGGGACTCGCTCTCCGACGCCGACCTGTTGCGGGCGCTACGACCCGGATCGGCGGCGGTCGACGCCGTTCGCGACGTGCTGCAGGAGCACATCGACATCCTGCGCCGGCGCGGCGTGAGCTGGGAAAAGATCGGCGACGCGATGGGGGTGTCGCGCCAGGCAGCGTGGGAGCGGTTTTCCTGAACGTCGTGGAGAGCGCTTAGCTCGAGGGCGTCCCCTCCGGCGCGAGCTCCCACACCACGGTGGCGTGGAGGCCTCCCGGCTTGGGAAACGTCGCGCGCGCCACGGCCTGCGGGAACGCCTGGCGCCAGCGACGCTCGAACCGCCGCTCGCTCCCCACCACCAAGAACACGCGCCGGCCGCTCGCGACCATCGCCCGCGCGCGATCGATCATGGTCGGCACGCGCAAGGTGTAGCGGTCGACCTGGACCTGCGCGATCGAACGGCGCGCGCTCTCGCTCGCGTAGAGACGCAGCCGTTCATAGTCCGCCAGATGGACGGCGATGAACACCGGCTCAGCCGATTTTGCGCCAGCGCCTCCGCTGGCGAGCTCGTGCTCGATCCATCGCGCCGCGTCCGGCAGGCCGTATCCCGACCACTCTCCGTCGACGTAGTGCGATCGTTCGGTCGAGGCCAGCTTCGCGGTCGCCGGGTCCATCCACTGCGCGCGGCGAAGCGGCCACGACAGGCCGAGGATCGCCGCCAGCGCCGCCGCGACCACCAAGCGTCCGGCTCGTTGCCCCAGGGCGCTCGCGACCCCGACCAGCACCCACGTCATGGCCAGCACGTAGAACGGGAGCGCCGCGAGCAGGTAGTGCGCCGAGAGGTTCCGAGCGCTGGCGGCGAACAGCACCGTCCAAGCGAGCGCGAACCCGAGGAACACTCGCACCAGGCGGTTGCGACTGAACCAGACCCCGACGATCGCCGCCACCACCAGCAGGGTCCCCACCGGACCGAGATAGAGCCAGGCGTACTCGCCGAGGCGACGTAGGTTCTCCACCACCGCGCTCGGCGCCCGATCGGCGTCTCGAAGAACCGCCACCTTCCGTCGGAACTCGTGCATGCCGAACCCGAGCGGCCGCAGGTCGAGCGCGGCCCGCGTCGCCACCACGGCAGTCAGCGTCGCCACCGTGCCCCCGAGTGCGATCCAGTACGGACGCAATCGCCTCCACGCCACCGGGCGCGCTTCCGGCGCCAGCGTGAAGGGAACCAGCAGTGGCGTCGCCGCGAGCAGCAGGCCCACCGGCATCTTCGTGAACATCGCGGCGGCACCCGTCGCCAGCAGCAAGTAGAGCCAGGCGCGGCGCTCGGGCCGATCCGGCATCGCCACGCGCATCGCGCAGGCGGCGACGGCCGTTCCCGCCGCCGCCAGCGGCACGTCGGGCGTTACCGTGCGCTCGAAGATCGAGGGGAACGGAAGCACGATCCACAGCGCGGCCGCGGTCCAACCCGCCGTCGGGCACCGCCTCCGCCTGGCGAGGTCCCACAGCGCGACGACCAGGAGCGCTCCCGCGAGTACGTGCGCGGCGCGCGCCGCCGCGATGTCGTCACCCGGAAGCGCGATCGCGGCCGCGAGTATCCAGGCGTGAAGCGGCTTGCCTTCGCCGGACCCCCGCGTGAGCGAGCCTTCGAGCACGCGCTCGGCGCGCCACAGGCCGAGCCCCTCGTCGCTGTAGAGCGGCAGCAGTCGTAGCGACGGCATCCGCAGCCCGAAGAACACGAGGAGCAGCAAGCCCAACAGCACCGCTCGACGCATGCGAGCGGCGATTCTAGCCGGCGAGGAAATTGGTGACAGGTTACTAATTCCAGCCAATTAGTAACCTGTCACCAATTCCCAAACGACGTTTTGCGCTGCGCTACAATCGCTCACTCACCGCACACTCTGGAGGCGACGATGAAGCTCCTGTTTTTTCATCTGATGCCGTACATGGACCTGCCCGACGACTTCACCGCGAAGAACGAGTCGGTGTGGGTGGACATCGACTACCGGCTCTTCGATCCGCAGAAGGCGCACCGCATGTACAACGAGTTCATGGACGAGCTCGAGTAC
>DATAFT010000569.1:0-3185 GCA_036257295.1 Thermoanaerobaculia bacterium | reverse complement strand
GATCGGCATCCCGATCCGGTTGGTGGTCGGCGGCAAGAGCCTGGCGCAGGGGAACGTCGAGCTCTCGCTGCGTCGCGACCGCGAGAAGCACGCGGTCGCGGTCGCCGACGCGCTGGGCCGGGTGGTCGAGCTGGTCAGAGCCGGTTGAGCCGCCGGCTGAGCGCCGCGCCTACTTCGCCCCGCCCGCCGCCGGCGCCACTTCCTTGGGCGTCTCGACGGTGAGCCGCAGGGTGCGGATGCGATTGCCGTCGATCTCCTGGACCTGCAGCGCGAGGTGGCCGATGTGCACCACGTCGCCCACGCGCCCGCGCCGTCCCAGCTCGGAGAGCACGACTCCGCCGATGGTGTCCTCGTCGCGCTCGGAGAGCTCGAGGTCGAGCTCGTCCTCGAGATCCGCCACCAGCATCTGACCCGACACCTGGTACGAGTTGTCCCCGAGCGGCACGATCTCCGGCTTCTCGAAGTCGAACTCGTCCTGGATCTCGCCGACGATCTCTTCGATCACGTTCTCCAGCGTGACGATGCCGTTGACGCCGCCGTACTCGTCGAGCACCGCCGCCATGTGCACGCGCTCGGCGCGCATGCGCCGCAGCATGCGATCGGCCGGCAGCGTCTCGGGGATGAACGAGATCGCGCGCCTCACCTCGGTGAGCGACTTCGGCGGCTCGGAGGCGCGGAACAGGTCCTTGATGTGGACCAGTCCGACCACGTGGTCGAGATCGCCCTCGCACAGCGGGTACCGCGTGTGGCCCGCTCGCCGGGCGGTCTCCATGCTCTCTTCCATCGAGCGAGTGGTCGAGAGGTAGATCACGTCCGCGCGCGGCACCATGATCTGGCGCGCGCTGCGGTGCGAGAGCTCGAAGACGTTGGCGAGGAGCTCGCGCTTCTGGTCCGGCAGCTCGGTCTGCTGCTCGGAGTCGAGGAGCCGCCGGATCTCTTCCTCGCTGTGGCGCAGCTCGCCTTCGGTGACCGGCGCGATGCCGACGAGCCGGAGAATCCCGTTGGCCGCGTGGTTGAGGACGAAGATCACCGGATAGGTCACCTTGTAGAACGCGTAGAGCGGCAACGCCACCAGGAGTGAGGTCGGCTCCGGCTTGCGGATGGCGAGCGATTTGGGCGCGAGCTCGCCCAGGACGATGTGGAGGACGGTGATCACGGCGAACGCGACCGACAGGCTCACCGTGTGCAGCACCGCCGACGGCGCGCCGAAGACGCCGACCAGGAGAGGCTCGAGGAGCCGCGCGAAAGCCGGCTCGCCCACCCAGCCCAGGGCCAGGCTCGCCAAGGTGATGCCGAGCTGGGTCGCCGACAGATAGGAATCGAGGTGCGTGATCATGTGGAGCGCGACCTTGGCGCGTCGATCCCCTTCGGCGACCTCGATCTGCGTAGGCCTGACCTTGACCAGCGCGAACTCCGCGGCTACGAAGAAGCCGTTGAGGAGCACGAACAGGAACGCCAGCGCGATGGCGATCGTAGGGTCGAGCTCGAAATCGACCGGAGGAGGGCCTGAAGCCAGTAAGGGAACGCTCATTCGGAGGCGGTGGTGCCCTGCGCGCCCGTAGCCGCCTCGTACCGAAGGGAGACCGCGGTCAGGTTAGCTTCGGGGACTGGGGACGGAGGTTCGTCGGACACGCGAGAGGGTCAGTCTAGCACGGTCAAGCGGGCTTCCCGGGACGCCGGGACCCACGCGCCGCCGCTCGGGAGCGGCGCGATGCGGCAGTCCTGGAGGCCTGCGGCCATATTGGCGTGGCCTCGAATCCGCGCTCGCGGAGCGCCGCCTCGAGCTGGCGCGCGTGGTCGCCGCCGCGTGTCTCCAGAGTGAGCTCGACCCTAACCCGGGCCAGCCCCAGATCGGAGAACGTGCGCTCGTGGTGGACCTCGATCACGTTGGCGGACTGGAGGCCGACCTCGGCCAGCAGCGCCGCCAACGAGCCGGGCTCGTCGGGAAGCTGCACCTCGAGCCGCACCAGGCGACCGTCCTTGGCGAGACCCCGCTCGATGATCCGCGACAGGATGTTGACGTCGATGTTGCCGCCCGAGAGGATCATCACCACGCGCTTCCCGCGCGCCGCTCGCACGTGGCGGTTGTAGAGCGCGGCGAGCGTCACCGCGCCGGCGCCTTCGGTCACCGTCTTCTCCTGCTCGAGCAGCACGAGCACCGCGTTCGCGATCTCCTCCTCGTCGACCGTCACCACGTCGTCGACGAAGCGCTTCACGTACTCGAGCGTGAGCGCGCCCGGCTTCTTGACCGCGATGCCGTCGGCGATGGTGGTCCCGGAGCCGACGGTGACCCGCTTGCCCTCCTCGAGGCTCCGCTTCATCGCCGGGCATGCCGCCGCCTCGACGCCGATCACCTTGACGCGCGGCCGGAGCGCCTTGATCGCCACCGCGATCCCGGAGATGAGGCCGCCGCCGCCGATCGGCACCAGCACCATCTGCAGGTCGGGGACCTGCTCGAGCAGCTCGAGCGCGATGGTGCCCTGGCCCGCGATCACGTCCTCGTCGTCGAAGGGGTGGATGGCGACCAGGCCGCGCTCGTGCTCGATCTCGAGCGAATAGGCGTAGGCCTCGTCGAAGTCGTTGCCGTGCAGGATGACCTCGGCGCCGTGCTGGCGGGTGTTGGCGACCTTGACCAGCGGCGTGCGCCGCGGCATCACGATGGTGGCCGGAATACCGGCCTGCGCGGCGTGGTACGCCACCGCCTGCGCGTGGTTGCCCGCCGAAGCCGCGATCACGCCTCGGCGCCGCGCGTCGGGATCGAGCTGCAGGATCTTGTTGAGGGCGCCACGCTCCTTGAAGGAGCCGGTCATCTGCAGGTTCTCGAGCTTGAAGAAGGTGACAGCACCGCAGCGGCGCGACATTGTCTCGGATCGCGCGCAGGGCGAGAGATAGACGCGGTCGCGGATGCGCTGGCGCGCCTCCTCGATGTCCCGCAGCTCGGGCATGGAAGGCGGATGCTAGCAGCGGAATAGCGTGCTGTTTCAGCACGCAGTTCCGCTCGATGACGTCGGCGCCGCGGACGGCGCATCCCGTCACAGGTCGCTGGCGATGGTGCCGCGCAGCTCGGCCTCGCGATAGAGCTTGGCGATGCGCGGCAGATGGAAGGCGAATCCGGCCGCCACCACCGCTCCAGTGAACGCGAGCGTGCCGACCACGAAGCCCGGCTGACCGGTGGCGAGACCAAC
>DATAFT010000504.1:0-5158 GCA_036257295.1 Thermoanaerobaculia bacterium | reverse complement strand
CGCGGGCGCGCTTCGATCTCCGTTCTGGCGGCGAACACCGACTCACGCACCAGCGCCGAATCGTCGGCGGCGAGCCGCTCGAGCAGCTCGAGCGCTTCGAGCGAGCCGGCGGCGCGGGCCGCCGCGGCGCGCATCCAGGGGTCGGGGTCACCCGCCGCCTCGACGGCGAGGTCGCCGGCAGCGGACGCGCGTGCGCCGGCCAACGCGAGCAAGGCACGCGAGCGCTCGCCGAGAAGACCGACGCGCGCCGCGCGCGCGAGCGCGACCTCGAGCTCCGGATCGAGCAGCCAGGCGGCGGCGGCGGTGGTCGCGGCAGCGCGCATGGCTGGGCGCGGATCGTCGAGGCGCTCGAGCAGCGTCGCGCGCCAGGCGGCGGGTGGCGCCGCTCGTCCAGCGCGCACGATCGCGGCGCCGGCGTCGACGGCCTGGATCGCCGCGCCGAGATCGCCGTCCGCGGTGGCCGCGCGCAGCGCCTCGAGATCGTCGGCGGTCCCCACGCGCGCGAGGCCAGCCGCCGCCAACGCGCGCACCACGGCGTCGTCGTCGCCGAGCAGGCGCGAGAACACCGGCCGTTGCGACGGGCGTGGCGACTCGACCAGCGCCAGCAGCGCCCGCCGTCGCAGCGACGCGTCGGCGGCGGTGAGCCCTTCGAGCGCGATCGCTTCGAACGTGGTCCGTCCCTGGCCCGCAGCGAAGCGGTGGAGATCGGGAAGTAAGCGCGCCTGGCGTCGTTCCCGCGGCAGCGCACCGAGTCGAGCGACGACTCGGTCGAGTGAAGCGCCGGCGCGCGCCAGACCATGGCAGGCCCAGGCGGCGACCTCGTCGTCGGAGTCGAGGAGGAATTGATCCAGGGCTGGCAAGGCTTCCTTGACGAGAAGACGCCCAGCGGCAAATGCGGCGGCGCGACGCACCCGCGGATCGGCGTCGGTCGCGAGCTGGTCGAGGATCGGCAGCGATCGCGCGTCGGGCACCCGCGCCAGCGTCGTGGCGAGCTCGAGGCGTCGCTCGGGATTCGGCTCACTCACCAGGCGGCCGAGCGAGAACGGCTCGTAGAGCTGGCGATCGACCAGCAGCAGGAGGAGCGCCGTCTCCTCGAGTCCGGCCACGGCGACGTCCGGCGGCGGCAGGCTCGATGCCGGCGGCGATCCGCCGCGCGGAACGGGATCGGACTTTCCGGCTCGACTGGTCGAAGAGCAGCCGCCGGCGAGACCGGCCGCGATGACCGCGAGCAGGACGATCGAACGGGCTTGGTTACGCATCGCCGACGAGCACGCGAGTCGAGACTAGCCGCTTCTTCGCTGTGCTAGCTTGCCCTGGCGAGGCGCTCCCCGGAGGGTTGTGGGCGGCGCCGCGGAAGCCTCGCCTGGCGACATGACGACGAGCGGCGGCCTCGCGATCCGAGCCCAACGGTTGGGTCGCCGCTTCCAACGGAGCTGGGCGCTCGCCCACTGCGATCTCGAGGTGAGCGCCGGTGAAGCGCTCCTGGTCGCCGGCGCCAACGGTTCCGGCAAGACCACCCTGCTCCGGCTCGCCGCCGGCCTGCTGCGCCCCACCACCGGGTCGATCGAGGTGTTCGGCCTCGAGCCGCGCACGCGACGGCAGGCATGTCGCCGCCGCCTCTCGCTGGTCTCGCACCACACCTTCCTCTACGAGCGCCTGACGGCGCTCGAGTCCCTGCGCCTGTGGGCGCGCATCCTCGGAGGCGATCGCTCCGACCGGGCGCTCGGCGCCCTGCTCGACGAAGTCGGCCTGGCCGAGCGCGCCGACGATCAAGTGCACACCTTCTCCGCCGGCATGCGCAAGCGGCTCACGCTGGCGCGCGCGCGCCTCGAGCAGCCCGACCTCCTCCTCCTCGACGAGCCGTTCGCCGCGCTCGACGTGCCGGGACAGCGGCTGGTCGAGCGCTGGATCCGCGACAGCGTCGCGCGCGGAGTGACCGTGGTGCTGGCGTCGCACCAACTCGAGCAGGCGGCCACTCTGTGCCGCCGGGCGATCGTCCTCGCGCGCGGGCAGATCGAGTGGGAAGGCACCGCCGCCGAGGCCGCGGCGCGCTTCGAGGCGGCGTCGTGAAGGGGTCGGCCAGCCCCCCCCGCCCCCACCGGGGACGGGCCGGCGAAGCGCTCTCCACCGACGCGCGGCGCGGCGAACGGAGCGGAGGGCTCCTGCGTGAGATCGCCGCCGTCCTCGCCAAGGACCTCTTGCTCGAATGGCGCAGTCGCGCCCGATTGCTCGCGACCATCCTGTTCGGGATCGTGGCCCTCGCGCTGTTCTCGTTCGCCGCCGGCGCCGACGCCGAGGTCCTGCATCGCGGCTCCGCCGGCTTCCTCGTGCTCGCGCTGCTGCTCTCCTCGACGCTGGCGCTGGGCGAGAGCTTCCGCGTCGAGCAGGAGGACGCCGCCATCGAAGGTCTGCTCCTCCTGCCGATCGACCCGCATGCCCTGTTCTACGGAAAAGCGCTCGGCAACACCTTGTTCCTGTCGTTGCTGGGGCCCGTGCTCGCCGGCACCGCGGTCGTGTTCTATGCTGTCGACGCCGGCCCGCTCGCGCTGCTCAAGCTGGTCGGGCTCTGGGTCCTGGCCGCCGCCGGCCTCTCCGCCCCGGGCACCCTGTACGCCGCGATGACCAGCCGGGCGCGCAGCCAGGACGTGCTGCTGCCGCTGGTCCACTATCCACTGGTCGTTCCCGTGCTGCTCGGCGCCGTCAAATCCATCGACCTCATCCTCAACGGCGACCCCATGGGCCAGCTCGGCTCGTGGGCGGCGCTGCTCGCCGCCTTCGCGCTGGTGTACTGGAGCCTAGGCGGCGTCCTTTTCCCGCTCGCGGTGGAGGAGTAGCGGTGGCCGGTCGACCTCGGATCTCCTCGCTCAGCGGTCTGCTCGGCCTCGTGCTGCTTCTGATCGGAAGCTGGATCGGCCTGGTGGTGGCGCCGCCAGAGCGTCACATGGGGGACGTCGCGCGGATCCTCTACGTCCACGTGCCGTGTGCCTGGAACTCCCTGCTCGCCTACACCATCGCGTTCGGCTTCGCGATCGCGTCGTTGTGGACCCGACGCGCGCGCTGGGACCATCTGACGGTGGGCGCGGTCGAGATCGGCCTGGTGTTGAACGGCCTCCTCCTGGTGCAGGGGATGCTGTTCGCGCGGCCGACCTGGGGCATCTGGTGGACCTGGGGCGACGTTCGCCTGGTGTTCTCGTTCCTGCTGTTCCTCCTCTTCGCCGGCGTGCTCGCGCTGCGCGCGATGGTCGACGATCCGGCGCGGCGCGGCGCCTGGACGGCGATCGCCACCATCGTCGCCTTCGTCGACGTGCCGCTGGTCTACTTCTGCGTCCGCTGGTGGCGCACGCTCCATCAGATGCAGTCGACCCCGGAGACGATGTCGGCCGGAATCAAGCTGCCAATGCGGATCAACGCCTTCGCCATCCTCTTCCTGGCCTGTTGGTTCATCGCGCGGCGCGCCGAGCTCGAACGGCGGCGCCAGGAGGTCGACGAGGCGCCCGAGCCGGCACGAATCCCGGTGGCCGGCCGCCGCGTAGAGACTTGATGTACACCTGAGATGCAACCCGAGGGCGTTATAATCGGCGGCTGGAACTACGTGATCGCCGCGTACGCGGTGACCGCGGTCGTCCTCGCCGCCTACGCTTGGAGCGTGCGTTCCCGGCTGTCCAAGCTCCAGAGCCGGAACCGACAGCCTGTTCGCGAGCCGGGCGAGCCAACCAATGGATAAAGACCTCAAGCGCCGCCGCGTCATCACCCTCGCCGCGATCGCCGTCGTCGCCGGCGTGATCGCGTTCGTGGCCTACGGCAACATCGGCGGCAACCTGGTCTATTACTGGAGCCCGAAAGAGGTCCACGCCGCCGGTCACAAGGCGGTGGGCGCCAGCATCCGACTCGGCGGCCTGGTGGCGCCGGGGTCGATCGAGCGCGCGTCGACCGGGCTCGACCTGCGCTTCACGGTCACCGATGGCGACTCCACCGTGCCGGTGCACGCCAGCGCAGTGCCTCCCGCGATGTTCCGCGAAGGCATCGGCGTGGTGGTCGAAGGGACCATGCGCCAGGACGGCGTGTTCGAGTCGCGCCGCCTCATGGTCAAGCACGACAACGAGTATCGAGCGCCCGGCGACGGTGACAACCGCGACATCCGCGAGCTGATGCGGAGCCTCGACCCCGAAGCGGCCGGTGGGGCCACCGGCGGATGATTCCATCGCTCGGGCAAGGTCTCGTCCTCCTCGCCCTCCTGCTCTGCGCCATAGGCTCTCCGGTCGGTTTCGTCGCGGGTAAGACGCGGTCCGAGCTCGGCCTGGCTTGGACGCGACGCCTGGCGCTCGGCTTCGCTCTGTCGATGCTGCTGGCGAACCTGCTGATGGAAGTGGCGCTCCTGCGCCACGACTTCTCGGTCTCCTACGTGGCGCAGGTGGGCTCGCGCGCGACACCGCCGGTCATCACCGCGGTGTCGTTGTGGTCCTCGCTCGAGGGATCGATCCTGTTCTGGGGCCTGGTGCTCGGCATCTACTTGGCCGGGGTCACGGTGCTCCAACGTCGCGGCCACGAGGACTACCTCGCTTACACGCTCGCCACCATGATGGCGGTGGGCCTGTTCTTCAGCTTCCTGATCGCGGGGCCGGCCAACCCGTTCGCGCCCACGCCGGCGCCGGTCCCGGCCGACGGTCCGGGGCCCAACCCCCTGCTCCAGAACCACGTGCTCATGATCATCCATCCGCCGATGCTCTACCTGGGCTACGTGGGGATGACGGTGCCGTTCGCGATGGCGGTGGCGGCGCTGCTGCGCGGTCAGCTCGGGCCCACCTGGCTGCAGCCGCTGCGCAACTGGCTGCTGGTCCCCACCGCCTTCCTCACCGTCGGCATCATGCTCGGCGGCTGGTGGTCCTACGAGGTGCTCGGCTGGGGCGGGTACTGGGCGTGGGATCCGGTCGAGAACGCGTCGTTCCTGCCCTGGCTCACCGCGATCGCCGCGGTCCACTCGGCGATCGTGCTCGAGCGCAAGGGCACGCTCAAGGCCTGGACCGTGGTGCTGGTCCTCATCACGTTCCTGCTCACCATCCTCGGCACCTTCCTGACGCGATCGGGCGTCGTCAACTCGGTGCACTCCTTCACGCAGAGCCCGATCGGCCCCGCCTTCCTCACCTTCCTCGGGCTCGCC
>DATAFT010000492.1:0-3691 GCA_036257295.1 Thermoanaerobaculia bacterium | reverse complement strand
CATCGTGGTCGGCGCCGACCAGGTCGACAAGACGGTGGCGATGGTGAATGAGACCAATCGCGGAGCCGTGTACGTCATTCGCGGCGGAGCACACCTCGACGCCGATCAGATCGTCGACCTCGCCGACTTCGGGACCGGCGCATTCCCCGACGCGCTCGATGGGCACGTGGCGAAGGTCGAGCCGCCGGCCGGCTCGACCGACTATCACCTCGGCGCTACCTGCCAGGTCGGCGACCTCGACGGCGACGGCAAGGGCGAAGTCATCGCCGCCGCGGCCCTCAACCGTTCGAGCGCCGGCCTCGGCGGCGGGTCGGCGGGCGGCGGCGCGCCGCAGGGACACGTCTTCATCGCGTGGGACGAGCTGTTCCCGTCGTCGGCGTGGGCCGCGGGGTACACGATCGCTCTGGCGGGCTCGCCCGAGGTCACTCGCATCCGAGGCTCGGTGTCGAATCCCGCCAACCAGGAGTTCGGTGAGGAGCTTCTCGCCGGGCTCGACTACGACGGCGACGGATCGAACGACCTCTTCCTCGGAGACCTCGCCGGCGACGGCGGCAACGGATCGTTGTCCGGCGTCGGTCACGTGATCTACAACGTCGTCGAGCTCAAGGGCGAGGACGTCCTGGTCGCCGACCTGATCTCCTCGCCGCCGCCGGGTGTGGGCCACACGCTGATCCTCGGCCCTGTTCCGATCGCGATCGGAGCCGACACCGCGGTTCACGCCGACTACGACGGCGACGGTCTCGGCGACCTCGTCTTCTGCAATCCCAAGGACAATCCCCAGTCGCGGACCTCCGCCGGCACCGCGCACGTGATCTACGGTGAGGTCGGCGGATGGCCTTCGCTGATCGATCTCGCGCCGGCCGATCTGCCGACGCCCGCCGCGGTGCGCATCGTCGAGATCCAGGGCGCCGAGGGAGCCGGGTTCCCCGGCTCGGGAGACACGCTCTGCTACAGCGCCTCGGGCGGCGACATCGACGACGACGGCGTGCCCGACCTGCTCATCAACGAGATGGAGGGAGACGGCTTCATGCCGGATGGCGACGATCCGGGCACCGAGCTCGACCCCGCACCCGACGTCGGCAATCTGCTCCTGATCAACGGCGCAGCTCTGCTCGATCGCGTTCTGCTCGACGTCGACGGCAACGGCGCCGCCGAGCCGCTCACCGACGGTCTCCTCATTCTGCGGTTCTTGTTCGGCTTCACGGGAAACGCGCTGACCCAGGGCGCGATCGGCGACGGCGCCACGCGCACCGGCCCGGAGATCGAGGAGTACCTGGCGCGCGCCGGCGCCGCGCTCGACGCCGACGGCGACGACACGCTGCAGGCGCTCACCGACGGCATCCTCGTTTTACGCTTCCTGTTCGGATTCAACGGTTCCGTGCTGGTGACTGGCGCGCTCGATCCCGACGCCACGCGCACGGCCCCGGCCGACGTCGCCGCCTTCCTCGATCGACTGATGCCGTAGGGGAGGAGCTAGGGCGCAGGCAAGCCGCGCGCCCTACACCCAGTTCGCGAGCGGAAGCACCGTGCACGGCTCGCCAGCGGCGCGCGCCGGCGACCCCGCGGGCGCTCGCACCAGCGCGGTGCCTTGCGCGTATGCGGCGAGGTCGTGCGAGCCGACCGGCACCAGCGGCTCGACCAGGAGGTGACCCTCTTCGAAGCGAACGCGCGCGGGTAGGATGCGATCGCGGTCGCGCGCCGCCGGCAGCGGTGCGCTGAGGCGCCCTTCGAGCGCTTCGCGCCAGAACGCGTCGGCCTGCCCCAGCAGTCGGCGCAGCGCCGGTCGCACCAGCAGCCAGAAGCAGACCATCGCCGATGCCGGATTGCCGGGCAGCGCGAACAGCAGCCCGCCCGGATGCACCGCCGCCACCATGGGCTTGCCGGGTTGAATCGCGACCGCGTCGAACAGCGGTTCGGCGCCGAGCTCGGCGAGCACCGGCTCGACCAGGTCGAACTCGCCCATCGAGACGCCGCCGGACACGATCAGGACGTCGTCGCGCAGACCTTCGCGTAGCTTCTCGCGCAGGACCTCCACTCGATCGGGAGCGATGCCGAGCGAGTGCGCTACCGCTCCAGCCGAGGCGCAGGCCGCGAGCAGGAAGTCGGTGTGCGAGTCGCGAAGCTGTCCGGGCTGGGGCGTCGCGTCCGGCGGCACCACCTCGTCTCCGGTGGTGAGGATCGCGACGCGCGGCGCGCGCACCACCGGCAGCCGGTCGTACCCATGGGTGGCGATCAGGGCGAGCGCGCCCGGAGTGAGCAGCGTTCCCGCGGGAAGCAACGGCGCGCCCTTCTCGACCACCTCGCCTCGCCGCCGAACGTGCGCTCCCGCGTCGAGCGCCACCCGCACCGTGACGCGCTCCTTGCCGCGATCGGTGTCTTCGATCGGGACCACGCGATCGGCGCCGTCCGGTATCGGCGCGCCGGTCATGATGCGCAGCGCGGCGCCGGAGGCGAGGCGCGCTCCCGGCGCGGCTCCGGCAGCGATGGTGCCCACCACCGGGAGCGCGGCGCCCGCCGCGACGTCGCCGGCGAGCGCGTACCCGTCCATGGCGGATACGTCGCCGCCCGGAACGTCGACCGAAGCGAGCAGATCCTCGGCGAGCACGCGGCCTGCCGCGCTGCGGCGTGGCATCGATTCAGCGGAGAGCGGACGCGCGTAGGGCTCGATGCGATGCCACGCTTCGCCCGGAGGGAGCATGGCGCAATGCTATACTTCGCATTCGTTTCTGCCCCCCTTCCTCCGCACCAATGCCAATCTACGAGTATGTCTGCGAGCAGTGCGGAGAGTGCACGGAAATGATCCAACGCCTCGCCGATCCTCCTCTCCAGGAATGTCTCAAGTGCGGGGGCAAGCTGCGCAAGAAGGTCTCCGCGCCCGCGTTCCAGTTCAAGGGAACCGGCTGGTACGTGACCGATTACGCTCGCAAGGGCGAGTCGGGGAAGTCGAGCGAGTCGAGCGAGTCGGGGAAGTCGAGCGGGTCGTCGGAGTCCTCTTCGAGCGGCGGCGCCGATTCGAGCGCCGGTCCGGTGAAGAAGGCCGAGCCCAAAACCGAGTCCAAGACCGAGTCCAAGTCCGAGCCGAAACCCGCGACCGCGAACAAGTCGTCGAAGGACTGAGCGTCGGCGCTCTCGGGAGCGCGCTCGCGGCGGTGGTTCCTTGAGCGCCAGCGAGATCGCGGTCCTCCTCGCCGTACTCGGTCTCCTCCAAGTCTTCCTCGCCGTCGCTGCGCGCCTGCTCGATCGACGGCTGTCGATCGCCGCCGCGACCGTCGGCATCGGCTTCCCACTGCTCTTCCTCGCGCCTTGGTTGCTAACCAGTCGCCTGCTCGTCCCCAGCAACGACCTGGCGAAGGCGATTCCGGGTGCCACGCCGATGGCGGTCCCGGATCCCCACTCGCTGCTCAACGACGTCGTCTACCAGCTCGTCCCCTGGGAGCTCGAAGTTCGCCACGCGCTGGCGGCGGGAAGGCTGCCGCTGTGGTCCGACAGCCTCGAGGGCGGCAGCTCGCCCTGGGTCAATCCGCAGAGCGGCGTGCTGTCGCCGATCGCGTTCCTGGCGCGGCCGCTGCCGATCCAGCACCACTCGACCGCGTCGCACGCGATCAAGATGACGATCGCGCTCGAAGGCACCTGGCTCCTGGCGTCGGCGCTCGGCGCCGGACCGCTCGCGGCCGCGATCGGCGGGCTCGCC